>JAGABI010000059.1 GCA_017614715.1 Bacteroidales bacterium
ATCCTTGGTGAGGATGTCCTTGCCGGCGCGGGTACTCATTGAGGGAGAGGCGATTACCTGGGCGCCGTAGGTCTGCATGATGCTGCGGCGGTAGGGCTTCTGCTCATAGGAAATTTTTACCATATAGACGGCTGCCTCGATGCCGAATACCTTTGCGGCATAGGAGAGGGCGGTACCCCACTGGCCGGCGCCGGTCTCTGTGGTGACGTTGGTGATGCCCTCTTTCTTGCAGTAGTATGCCTGCGGCAGGGCGCTGTTGAGTTTGTGGGAGCCTACCGGGCTGACGCTCTCGTTCTTGAAATAGATGTGGCACTTGGTGCCGATAGCCTCTTCAAGACCATAGGCGCGAACCAGCGGAGTGGAACGGTAAGACTTGTATATGTCGCGAACCTCCTCCGGGATGTCAATCCAAGCGTCGGTCTGGTTGAGCTCCTGTTCGGATGCCTCGCGAGTGAAGATGTGTGAAAGGTCTTCTACAGTGACGGGCTGCTTTGTGCCGGGGTGCAACATGGGCAGGGGCTTGTTGGGCATGTCTGCCTGGATGTTATACCATTGTCTGGGGATCTCTTCCTCCGGAAGGATAAATCGTTTTGTTGCCATAATTGTAAGTTTTAAAAATGTTTATTTGTTTGTGTTATTTATTTCTCTTTTCAATAAAAAAGGCCGGTCTAAAAGACCAGCCTTATATGTACCGTTTATGTTTCCTTCAATTAGTATTGCACGGAAGGTGATGCACACACAGAAACACTCGGTTGCCAAAACCAAGCGCGCCAAAAGAAAAAGTTGTTGACTTGTGCGTTCATCATTTCGTTTTCCGGGAACAAAGGTTTGTAGAAAAAATTATAAATGCAAATATTTTTTGGAAAAAATTTAAATCAACTGCATTCCGTGCTCCATGCAGGCAGCCCTCATTTCGTCCGGCCAGATGCTGCTCTGAATCTCCCCGATGTGCCCCTTACGAAGTAAGAACATGCACAGGCGGCTCTGCCCGATGCCGCCTCCGATGCTTTGCGGAAGGTCGCCGGCAAGCAAACGGCGATGGAAATAAAGATCGGCGCGATGCTGCTGGCCACTGATGGCGAGCTGGCGCTTCAGCGACTCGGCGTCCACGCGTATACCCATGGATGATATCTCAAAAGCGCTCTCCAGGATAGGGTTCCACAGCAGGATGTCGCCATTGAGGCCACAGCGGCCGCTGCCGGTGGGGGTGCTCCAGTCGTCGTAGTCCGGAGCACGGCCGTCGTGCGGCTTGCCGTCGGAGAGGGCTCCGCCGATGCCAATCACAAACACCGCCCCGTATTTGCGGGTAACGGCGTTCTCGCGCTCCTTGGGAGTGAGATTGGGGTAGAGGTCCAGCAAATCCTGCGCGTGTATATATGTGATCTTATCCGGCAGGATGGGGGTTATTGCCGGGTACTTCTCGTAAACCATATATTCCGTCTGAAGCAGTACATTATAAATGCCGTCAACCTTGTGCTTCAGGAAATCGAGGGTACGCTCTTCCGGTGCCATCACAGCCTCCCAGTCCCACTGGTCCACATACAGCGAATGGAGGTTGTCCAGTTCCTCGTCGGGGCGTATCGCATTCATGTCGGTATATATGCCGTAGCCGCAGGGAATCTGGTAGTCCGCCAGCGTCATCCTTTTCCACTTTGCCAGCGAGTGGACAATCTCCGCCTGGGTGTCGTTCATGTCGCCGATGGCAAACCTTACCGGGCGCTCTATGCCGTTCAAATCGTCGTTGATGCCCAGGCCGCTCTTTACAAAAAGCGGCGCAGTCACGCGCCTGAGCCGCAGTTGCGACGCCAGGCTCTGCTGGAAGAAATCCTTTATGCTCTTGATGCCCTGCTCGGTCTGTTGCAGGCCCAGCAGCGGCTTGTATCCCTGGGGAAGGAAAAGTTTGCTCATACTCGTTTGCTTTGGCGCAAAGATAGAAAAAATGTGAAATAACGCTCTTGGAGGCTAATCATCATTCAAGAGATAGGGCCGCAGCCGTTTGGTGCGCTCCAGGGACTGCTCGTCCTGCCAGGCCTTGATCAGTTTAGGGTTGCCGGAGAGGAGGACGTCGGGGACTTTCCACCCCATGAAATCTGCGGGACGGGTGTAGACGGGAGGGGAGAGGAGGCCGTCCTGGAAGGAATCTGACAGGGCGCTGGTCTCATCCCCGATGGCGCCGGGAATCAGCCGCACGGCTGCATCAACAATGATGGCGGCGGGAATTTCGCCTCCGCTGAGCACATAATCCCCAACCGAAATCTCGCGGGTGATCAGATGCTCGCGGATGCGATGGTCAATCCCCTTGTAGTGGCCGCAGAGTATGATGACGTTCTGCATGCAAGATATCTCGTTGGCATCTCCCTGGTCAAGGATTTTGCCGTCCGGGGAGGTGTATATGACCTCGTCGTAGTCGCGTTCGCTTTTAAGGTGATTGATAAGGTTGTACACCGGCTCAATCTTCATCACCATCCCGGCATCGCCGCCAAAGGCGTAGTCGTCTATCTGCTTGTAATTGCCGCTGCCCCAGTCGTGCAGGTTGTGTACAAATATCTCAACCAGACCCTTGTCGCGGGCCCTTTTAACAATGGAGTGGTTCAGCGGGCTGTCCAGCAGCTCCGGTACGGCAGTAATGATATCGAATCTCATGCGCGTGATGCTTATGACTTTCAGACAAAAATATGAATAAAACCCCAGTTATTTAGATTTTTTGTATAAATTCGCACACTTAGTGTATACTTAAAAACCAAACCAATGAGTGATGACCTTAACAAGATTGTTCCCGAGGAGGTAAACCCTGCACAGGAGCAGTCGGCTGCCACCGGAGAAGCGCCGGTTAATGACAAATTGAATGAAATTGCAGACAAGCTCAAAGAGATGGCCGGTCAGGCCATTGACAAGGCTCAGGACGCGATTGCCGATCTGAAAGACGCTGCACAGGACTTTGCAAAGGACGCGAAGGAGTTTGTGGACGACGTCAAGGAGAAGATAGCGGCAGTGGATGCAGCGGAAGAAGCAAACACTGCATCAGAAGAGGCACCTGCCGCAGAGGAAGCCCCTGCAGCCCAAGAAGAGCCGGAAGAAAAAGATATAGACTTCTCAAATAAGAGTCTGAAGGAGCTGGTGGACTCCCTAAAGGAGTACGTCGATACTTCCGATATCCGCAAACTCAACAAATACGCCGAGGTCATCAAGGCGTGCTTCTATAAGACCTTGAAGAAAGAAAAGGTCGCCACGGGCTTTGACGAGGCTGCGGAAGAGGCTGTTAAAGCATCTCTCGCGGACGCTCCGGCAGAGGAACCGGTGGCAGAGGCCGCATCAGAAGCGCCTGCAGAGGAGGCCGCTACCAACCCGTTCGCAGAGATAGAGCGCGGCTTCAAGGCCCTTTACGGCAAGTACCGCGTGATGCGTGCAGACTTTATGAACGAGCAGAACCGCAAGCGCGAAGAGAATTACGAGGCAAAGAGCAAGATTCTCCAGGAACTCAAGACCCTGGTTGAAGAACCCGGCGACCTGAGTGCCGCATACCCTCGTTTCCGCGAGCTGCAGAACAGCTGGCGCGCTATTGGTGCAGTGCCCCCCGCAAAGGCTAAGGATCTGTACGACTCATATTATCACAATGTTGAGATATTCTACGACTTTGTAAAGATCAATAACGAGCTCCGCGAGATGGACTTCAAGAAGAATCTCGAGGCCAAGGAAGAGCTTTGCAAGAAGGCGGAGGAGCTGGCTGCAAGCGAGAACAGCGTACAGTCTTTCCGCGCCCTGCAGAAGTTGCATGAGGAGTGGAAGGAGCTCGGTCCGGTTGCCAAGGAGATGCGTGAAGAGATTTGGGACCGTTTCAAAGCCGCTACCGCAATTATCAACAAGAAATATCAGGCTTACTTCGAATCTGCAAAGGAGAAGCAGGTTGCCAATCTCAAGGCAAAGACAGAGCTTTGCGAGAAGGCAGAGGCCATCGCAAACTCAGAGCTCAGCATGGGCAGCAACTGGTCTCAGCTCACCGCAGCCATGCAGGATCTGCAGAAGGAGTGGCGTACCATCGGTTTCGCTGTCAAGAAAGAGAATGACCGCATCTACGAGCGTTTCCGCGCAGCATGCGACAAGTTCTTCTCTGCAAAGAAGCAGTTCCATTCAGATTTCAAGGATCAGCTGGCCGCAAATCTCGCCAAGAAGGAGGAGCTTTGCGAGAAAGCTGAGGCTTTGAAGGATAGCGAAGACTGGAAGAAGACTTCTGATATACTTATCAATCTCCAGAAACAGTGGAAAGAAATCGGCCCGGTTCCCAAAAAGAAATCCGACCAGGTTTGGGCCCGCTTCCGTGCCGCCTGCGACGCTTTCTTTGAGCGTAAGGACAAGCAGGGTGGCGGCAAGGGCGCCAATTTCGCAGAGAATCTCGCAGCCAAGAAGGAACTCATCGCAGCCATCGGCGCCTACGAACTCTCTGGCGACCACGATACTGACCTGCAGGCTATGCGTGACTTCCAGGCAAAGTGGCGTGAGATAGGTTTCATCCCCTTCAAAGAGAAGGACAAGGTTCAGAATGCATACCGTGAGGCAATCAACGCCAAGTTTGGCGAGCTGGCGGCGGAAGAACGCCCGATGCGTCGTGGCCGCGACATGGAACGCCGCAACTCCGCTCCGCGTCCGCTCACAGAGAAAGACCGTCTGATTCAGGAGTTTGTGAAACTCGAGCAGGATATAGCAACCTGGGAGAACAATATCGGCTTCTTTGAGAAATCCAAGAACGCAGAGGCCCTGATAGGCGATTTCCGCACCAAGATAGAGCAGGCGAAGAGTGATCTGGCCGCTTTGGAGGCAAAGATCAAGGAGATGAACAAGGCAGAGGAATCGGAGAACTAAACAGATGAACAAAAATAGTCTAATAGGATTTGCGCTGATCGGCGTAGTGTTGCTGCTGTTCAGCTGGTACAATACAAAACAGTTCGAGAAACAGAAAAGGGCCCAGTTCGTGGCCGATTCCATTGCGAGGGTAGAGGCTTTGGCAGAGCACGAGGCCGACTCCCTGGCCGATCTGCATACCCAGTGGATGACCGACACCACCGGCGAGGCATACCTTGCCTCTGAGGAGAAGCTGTATAAGACGCAGAGTCTTAACGATATGGCATTCTCCGGCGAGGAGGAGGTCGTTTACCTTGAGAACGAGAACGTCCGGGTAGGCTTCACCACCCACGGAGGCCAGATTGACGAGGTCCTGATCAAGAAGTATTTCAAGTACGACAGCACAGCTCTTTACCTGATGCCAAAGGGCAGCAGCCAGTTTGACGTTGAACTGGACGCAGGGCAGTATATCAACACCTCTGACTTCAATTACAGCATAGTATCCAAGTCCGATGACAACGTCACGATGCGTCTCTATGTTGATGAGGATTCTTACATAGAGCACATCTACACCTTGATGGACAACAGCTACGACGTCGGCTTTGACATGCGTTTCGTGGCCATGGACAGCATAATCCCCCGTTCATCATCGCAGTGCAAACTGTCGTGGACCATGGATATGCCGCGCCTGGAGAAGGGTTATACCAACGAGAAAAACTACTCGTCGGTGGCTTTCCGTTACAGCGGTTCCGACAAAATCAAGCAGATACAGTTGCGTAAGGATTCCGGTCGCGAGTCTCTTGCCGGCAGCGTGTCGTGGGTGGCATTCAAGCAGCAGTTCTTCTCTGCAATCCTCTATGCCAGCGACGGTATCTCCGGTGGCGACGTGGCTGTCAAGGCATATCCGGAGAGTGATCCCGCAGAGCGTCTTTTCGCAGCCGGGGCGCAGCTCTCAGTGGATTATGGTGCCAAAGGTCCCGAATTCACCCGCAGTTTTGAGTTCAACTTCACCCCCAACCATTTCCCGCTGTTAAAGGGGTATGACCGCAAGTACGACAAACTTCTTCCGCTGGGCGGCTGGCTTTCGGGCTCTATATGTAAGTATGTCATAATCCCGGTTTTCAACTGGCTGAGCAAGTATTTCAGCAGCTACGGGCTCATTATCCTGCTGCTTACCATCCTCATCAAGCTGGTTATCTCACCCTTCACCATCAAGAGTTACGAGTCCACCGCCAAGATGAAGGTGCTGCAGCCGGAGATTCAGAAGATCAACGAGAAGTATCCCAAGGAGGCCGATGCAATGAAAAAGCAGCAGGCCACGATGGACCTTTACAAGAAGAGCGGCGTGAGTATGTTTGGCGGGTGTCTGCCCGTGTTGCTGCAGTTCCCTATACTGTACGCGATGTTCCGCTTCTTCCCCAGCAGCTTTGAGCTCCGTCAGCAGAGTTTCCTCTGGGCAAAGGACCTCTCTACCTACGATTCTATCCTCGATTTCGGGTTCAATATCCCGATGTACGGCAACCACATATCGTTGTTCGCCCTGCTGATGGGCATCTCTATGTTTGTGTATGGCAAGATGACAGCCAGCTCAACGGCTGCCCAGAACCAGCAGATGCCCGGAATGCAGTTTATGACGGTATGGATGATGCCGATATTCATGGTGCTGCTCTGTAACAATTTCTCTGCAGGTCTTAACTATTATTACTTCCTCTCCAACCTTATCACAATCGGACAGAACTTTGCTATCCGCAAGTGGTTCGTGAGCGAGGAGAAACTTAAGGCCCAGATTGCCCGCAAGACTGCGGAGGCTAAGGCTCCCAAGAAATCCAAGTTTGCTCAACGGCTGGAGGAGGCTTATAAGATGCAGCAACAGCAGCAAAAGCGCAAGTAATGGGCGTCGCTGATAATCTGTTGGCGCTTCTGCCGGAAATACCGTCATCAGTCTCCCTGGTGGCGGTTTCCAAGTTTAAGCCGGTGGAGGATATCATGGCGGCGTATTCTGTGGGGCAGCGGCGCTTTGGCGAGAACCGTCCGCTGGAGATGGAGGCCAAGGCCAAGGCGCTGCCTGCCGACATCGAGTGGCATTTTATCGGCCATCTGCAGACTAATAAGATCAAGAATGTGATTCCGTATGCGGCGCTGATAGAGTCGGTGGATTCTGAGCATCTGCTCGCGGCAATTGACCGTGCGGCGGGGGCTGCCGGCAGGGTGGTGGATTGCCTGCTGGAGGTGCATGTGGCGGCCGAGGAAAGCAAGACGGGGTTCAGCCCGGATGAGGCTGTTGAGGTGGCCAGGCGCGCTGCCGATTATCCTAATGTACGCATTCGCGGCATCATGGCAATGGCCACGAATACCGACGATGAGGCGCGCGTCCGCGCCGATTTCCGTGCCGCGCACGATGTGCTGCTCCGCACAGGTCTTTCTGAACTCTCCATGGGGATGAGCGGTGACTGGCGCATCGCCATAGAAGAGGGCGCCACCATCATCCGCATCGGATCGTCTATTTTCGGTTCCAGGTATTAAGTTATATAAGCGTCGCTACGCTGCGGTGGCACTTGCCTCCAGAAACTTCCGTTCGCTACGCTCACTTCATCCCTCCCAACACATCCTGCGTCATCCGTTTCGCGGATAACTTGTCTGAGTTGGGCCCCTCCCGTTTTACGAGGGCACGGGCGCCCACGGTTTCTTTGAGGCAAGTGCCAACCTCCGACTTCGCTTTTCCCCCATATATTTGGGTTACTTGTCCTGCCCGGCATATAATGCGGAGCTGACTGAATGCTTCAGGCAATATCTCGCGTCCCGCGATTGCCAGAAGCATTGCAGTCGCGAAGTTTTGCCGGGCCATGATTTATTTCATAAAGGCTTTCCTCATTTATTGACAGTTTTGAAGAAAGTGCCGTCGGGGGTGCGGAGGATTGTGTCGCCTTCGTGGACTGTTACCAGACCTTCTGGAGTTTCTAGGGAGAGCATAGAGAAGCCCATGCAGAAGTAGGGTGCGAGGACTTTGTCGCCGCAGAAGCGTTTCACCTCCTCGAAGTTGGTGCCTGTATATACGAGGCTTTCCATCAAAGTTGTGATACTATGAGTTCCAGCCACTTAGCGTCTTCGGTGTCGAAGGTGGCGAGGCGGTCGCTATCTATGTCCAGGACGGCGATGACGGCGCGGTCAGTGCTGCCAGAGTCGGAGGCCGGTGCAAAGACGGGGACAACTATTTCACTGCGGGAGGCGCTGCTGCAGGCTATGTGGCCGGGGAATTGCTCCACATCGGGGACGACAATTGTACGTTTTTCTTTCCATGCGGTGCCGCAGACGCCACGGCCGTAGGCTATCCTAAGGCAAGCCGGTGGCCCCTGGAACGGGCCAAGTACCAGCTGGCACTCTTCGCTCTTCAGACTGGATGTGCTTGAGATGCATCCGACTTTAGGTACTACCCGGTAGAACCCTGTCCAAAAGAATCTCATACCTTCGTGTACGATGGCTGATATTTCCGCCATCCTTGCGATGGGGTCTGGTTCACCCTCGGCAGAGTGGCTGTCGCTGCCGTGAGGTTCTCCACCTCCCAGATACATCCGCACTTTCTCGAATACCTTCAGATAGGTAAAGGTCTTTAACGAGAGGTGGCAGTACCCGCCAGGATTCTTGTCCAGATAATTCTGATGGTACTCTTCTGCGCTATAGAAGTTCTGCAACGGCAGCAGTTCGGTGACAGGGTCGGCGCCCAGACGTTCGGACTCCGCGGCAAATGCCTGCTCCAGAATGGGAAGATCAGTAGCTGAGGAATAATATACCCCGGTGCGATATCGCGTGCCGACATCTTCGCCCTGCTTGTTCAGCGACAGCGGATCGATAATCATGAAATACAATCGGCATAGCAGATCAAGTCCCACAACATCGGGGTTGTAGGTGACGCGCACAGTCTCGGCGAAGCCGGTTGTATCGGTGTAGACCTGCTCGTAGGTCGGGTCGGCAAAATGCCCGTTGGAGTAGCCGGGCAGGGTGGAGGTCACACCCGTGACACCCTTGAAGAAGTGCTCCACTCCCCAGAAGCATCCGCCGGCAAAATATATCTCCTTGAACTGCATACAAACGCAAATATAGCGAATAAATTGATTATATTTGTAAGTTATGCGTGTGACAATGATAGTGGCGGCATTGTGCCTCGGATTACAGCTCTACGGGCAGGGTACGGGCCGTGCCGGAGCCCCGGCGGCTGATACTCTTCAGATGAAGGGCACCCTGGCCGACACTGTCCAGATTTCAAGCGCTTCTGTCACGGCGCAAGGGGCAGCGCAGCAGATACGGCAGGGTGCATATTCCGCCTCGGCAGTGGATGTCGGAGCACAGGTGGCGACTTTGCAGACGCTCTCGCAGGCGATAGACCGCACCTCTGGCATCCGCATCCGTTCACAGGGCGGAGTCGGCAGTGAGTTCGACCTCTCTGTCAACGGCCTCCCCGTCAATTCTGTAACAGCCCTCATCGGCGCCCCGGTGGTGGCGGCGGTACTTTTTAAACGCAGAAAAGAAGATTCCGGAGAATGAAACACACAGATACAATAATTGTCAAGAATCTGGTTATCGGTTATCCCGGCAAGAATTCGGTCAAAGTTGTGGCCGAAGGGATAAGCGATACCCTGCGCAGCGGCTACCTGACTTGCCTGCTTGGCGAGAACGGCGCCGGCAAATCGACCCTCTTGCGCACCCTGGCTGGCTTTCAACCCGCCATTGGGGGCGAAATCGCGATAATGGGAAAGCCGCTCGGTCAGTATAAAGAGAAAGAACTCGCCACAGTAATTGGAGTTGTCCTGACCGAGCGGACCAACCTCCAGAACATGACCGTGGAGGAACTGGTAGGGATGGGTCGCAGCCCTTATACCGGTTTCTGGGGCCGCCTTTCGGCAGAAGACCGAGAGAAGGTGGCCGGTGCTATGGAACTGGTGGGAATCGGACCGCTGGCGCGGCGTATGGTGCAGACCCTCTCCGACGGTGAGCGTCAGAAGGTGATGATTGCCAAGGCCCTGGCGCAGGAGACCCCGGTGTTTTTCCTGGACGAGCCTACAGCCTTCCTGGATTATCCAAGCAAGGTGGAGATACTCCACCTGCTTCACCGCCTGGCGACAGAGATGGACAAGACCATCTTCCTCTCTACCCACGACCTTGAGCTCGCGCTGCAGATGGCCGACCGTCTCTGGTTGATGGCCAAAGGGCGCGGAGTGGTGGCAGGAACGCCGGAAGACCTGGCGATGGACGGTACACTGGAGAGTTTCTTTACCCGCAAGGGGGTGGCGTTTGAGCGCGTCACCGGTCTCTACCGGGTCGAACCCGAATACCGTTCTAAGGTACGCTTGACGGGCGATGCCACCGCCTGTGCTATGGTGGCCAAGGCGCTGCGCCGCAATGGTATCCTCGCCTCAGGCGACGCAGAGTCGGACGTAACCATTGAGGCGCTGCCAGAAGGCGGATATAAAACAAGCAAGGGCGGCGGGAACGCCACCCTTGCAATGACCATGTCCGAATTGCTGGAGCTATTACAGCTCTAGCTTTTATTTCTACTCTTCAGGATTCTTGGAGTGATAATAGTCGAGGGGTTCGCCTTCGATGGCGTCCTTGGTGTGGTTCATCCAGATCTGGCGGATAGTGGGGAGTTCCAGGAGGCCCTTCTCAATCATAGTGCTGTTGTCGCAGGTGAAACCGGAACCGGAAGCACCGAAGAATACCTTCCAGCTGCAATCCTCAACTTCGCCCTCTTCGTTGGCCTCTGCCATAAGGTCGGCGAAGTGACCCCCTTTCAAGGTCGATGCTATTACCGCTTAGGTAGGGAAGATATGGCTAATACAAAAAGAATCACTACCTTAGCGCGATGTTCCAAAACCTTTGACGTGAAAGAACAGAAAAATGATTTGTCGATTAGTTAATTACAAATAGTGAAAGCTTTAGTTACCGGTGGCTCAGGGTTTATTGGGTCAAATATCAGCAAGATGCTGCTGAGTAAAGGGGTGGATGTCGTAGTGTTTGACAACCTCTCAAGCGGCAACTACGATAATATAAAGGATCTTCCCGTACACTTTATTAAAGGCGATGTCCTTGACAAAGATGCCATAAGCGATGCCTGCAAAGGTATCGACGTGGTGTTCCATCTTGCTGCTTCAGTGGGCAGACAGCGCTCAATAGACCACCCGCAATTGGATTCGGAGATTAACCTTATTGGTACCATCGATGTCCTGGAGGGGATGCGTGCCCATAGGGTGAAAAAAATTGTTTACTCTTCTTCCGCTGCTATTTTCGGAGAACTTCTATTCCCCGAGATTGATGAGAACCATCCTCAGAATGCAGATTCCCCATACGGGGTCAGCAAATTGGCCGCAGAAAAGATGATTCTTTCATACGCAGGCATTTATGGGATTACGGCAGTATGTCTGAGGTATTTTAACATTTATGGTGTAAATCAGCGATATGACCTGTATGGCAACGTGATACCAATTTTTGCCCACAGGTTGTTTGCCGGGCAGCCGTTAATAATTTATGGAGACGGTACACAGACCCGCGATTTCGTGAATGTTTACGATGTGGCACGTGCCAATGTGATGGCGGGCCTGGAGTATGATAAGACGAACGTTTTCAATCTCGGCTCTGGAGAGAGCATTACCATAAACCGATTGGCAGAGATGCTGCAAGAAATATCTGGCATCAATACAGGGATTGACTATCAGCCAGAGAGAAAGGCCGATGTTAAGCATTGCAAGGCAAATGCAAATAAAGTCTATGAGAACATGGGCTTCAAGGCCGTGGTTCCTTTGGAAGAAGGCGTTAAAGAGTACATAGATTGGTACAGGAAAAATATTGTTGAGGCACTTTGATGTCTTGACAGTTATATGCTGACGACGAAGTGCAGGTAGGCCGTGGCTGAAGGCGTTGAACAATAAAAGAAATGACCGCTTTTTTGGCGGCCATTTCTTTTTTAGTCAGGATGTCAACTACCCCAGCATACTCAGCAGGATGCCGGCGGCAACTGCGCTGCCAATTACGCCGGCCACGTTGGGACCCATGGCGTGCATCAGGAGGTAGTTCTTGGGGTTGGCCTTGAGACCCTCGGTCTGGGAGACGCGGGCTGCCATAGGCACTGCAGAGACGCCTGCAGAACCAATCAGCGGGTTAACCTTATCCTTGCTGAAGAGGTTCATCAGCTTGGCCAGCAGCACGCCGCCACCGGTACCGATACCGAAGGCCACGATGCCGACAGCCATGATGCCGAGGGTGCGCCACTGCAGGAAAGTATCGGCAGTCGCGGTTGCGCCCACGGTAACGCCCAGGAAGATAACCACGATGTTGTTGAGCTCGTTCTGGACGGCTTTGCTGAGACGCTCCACAACGCCGCTCTCACGGAACAGGTTGCCGAGCATAAGGCAGCCAATCAGCGGAGCTGCAGAGGGGAGAAGCAGCGCGATGATGATGGTGACCACAATCGGGAAGAGGATCTTCTCGCGCTTGGAGACGTTGCGCAACTGCTTCATCTGGATCTCACGCTCTTTCTTGGTGGTGAGGGCGCGCATGATTGGCGGCTGGATGATGGGCACCAGAGCCATGTAGCTGTAGGCAGCCACGGCGATAGGGCCGAGCAACTGCGGAGCCAGCTTGGAGGTGAGGAAGATGGCCGTAGGACCGTCCGCACCGCCAATGATACCGATGGAAGCAGCCTCTGCAGAGGTGAAGCCCATCAGGTGAGCCACGATAAAGGTGGCGAAGATACCGAGCTGAGCGGCAGCGCCCAGCAGCAGGCTCTTGGGGTTGGCAATCAGCGGACCAAAGTCGGTCATAGCACCCACGCCCAGGAAAATAAGGCAGGGATAAACGCCCAACTTGACACCGATGTAGAGGATATCCAGAAGGCCGCCGTCGGCCAGGATATGCCTGTAGCTGTGGTAATACTGGCTGCTTGAGTTGAGGAATTCATCGTTCCAGAGCTCTGTGTGGAACAGGTCCGCACCGGGGAAGTTGGTGAGCAGCATGCCGAACGCTATGGGCAGCAGCAGCAGCGGCTCATACTTCTTGACGATGGCCAGATATAGCAGCACGCAGGAGATGACCAGCATAATCAGCGTTTTCCATCCCCCTTCGGTTGCGAACATCTGTGCAAAGCCGGTCTCGTCGCCAAAATTGCGCAGGGTCTCGCCAAAGTTGAAATCCTGAGCCAGAACCGGCATCGCCACGAACAATGCCACAAAGAAGAACAATAATCTAAAAATCTTTTTTGAAGAGTTCATCGCAAATAGTTTGAAAAATTATGCGATTTCCAGCAGGGGATCGCCGCTCTGTACCGACTGTCCAACAGCGACCAGAACCTTGGTGACGGTGCCGTCGGCATCTGCCTGGATGGCGTTCTCCATCTTCATTGCCTCAAGGGTGAGGAGGGTGTCACCAGCCTTTACAGCCTGGCCTGCAGACACTGCGATGCTAACCACAACGCCCGGCAGGGGAGATTCAACAGCCTTGCCTGCGCCAGCGGGTGCAGCGGAAGGAGCAGCGGCAGGTGCAGCAGCTGGAGCTGCCGCTGCAGCGGGTTTGACAGCTGTAACCTTGGGTGCTTCGCCCTCTTCCTGCATCAGTTCTGCGGTGTAAGATTTACCATTTACGGTAACCTGCAACAACTCTCCTGACTGCTCTACCGTAGTCTGGTATTCGTTGCCGTTTATCTTGAAATTGAACTTTTTCATTTTATGAATTGAGAAAGATTAAACGTTTAATTAAAATGATGCCATGTGCTGTGATCATTATGCACGATAGTAATCACGCCGCTCTCCACATCGTGGGCCTCTTCGCTGAAGAGGAACATGGAGGCCGCTATTGCAGCAGCAATCTCCTCATCCTCGCCGTGGAAAGGGGCCTTGGCGGGAGCTTCCGCAGCCTTGGGTGAGGCGGAAGCGTGGGCAGCCGGCTCGCCCTTGCCACCCTTGCGGACAGCCAGAAGAGTGAAGATCTGCAGCACCAGCACCAGCAGGATCAGTATCACAAACACGATACCGATGCCCATGCCGGTCATGGACCACACGGCGTTCCAGTTTGTTGCCAGAATCATATTCATAACCGACAGATTTTAGAGTGGAATATTACCGTGCTTCTTCTCGGGGAGAGTCAGGTTCTTGTCACGCAGCTGATGCAGTGCGCGGATAACGCGGAAACGGGTGTTACGAGGCTCGATGACATCGTCGATATAACCATAGCTGGCAGCCTTGTAAGGGTTGCAGAAGAGGTCGTCGTACTCTTTCTTCTTGGCCTCCTTGATGGCAGCTGCCTCCTCGGGAGTAGCTGCAGCCTTGATATCCTTGGAGTAGAGCACTGCCACTGCACCGTCGGCGCCCATCACGGCGATGTTGGCTGTGGGCCATGCGTAGTTCATGTCGCCGCGCAGCTGCTTGCAGCTCATCACGATGTGGCTGCCGCCGTAGCTTTTGCGCAGGGTGACGGTAACTTTGGGAACAGTAGCCTCGCCAAAGGCGTAGAGCAACTTGGCGCCATGCAGGATCACGCCGCCAAACTCCTGCTGTGTGCCGGGAAGGAAGCCGGGCACGTCCACCAGAGTAACTATGGGGATGTTGAATGCATCGCAGAAGCGTACGAAACGTGCGCCCTTGCGGCTGGAGTTGATATCCAGCACACCGGCCAGGTTCTTGGGCTGGTTGGCTACGATACCCACCGACATGCCGCCCATATGGGCAAAGCCAACGATTATATTGCGTGCATACTCGCGGTGAATCTCAAAGAACTTGCCGTCGTCCACAATGGCGTTGATGACCTCGTACATGTCGTAAGGCTCGTTGGGGCTGTCGGGGATAATCTCGTTCAGACGGTCATCCTTGCGGTCAATCGGGTCGTTGGTGGCAACAACCGGAGCCTCCTCGCGGTTGTTCTGCGGGATATAGCTGATGAGCTCCTTGATGGTAGCAATGACATCCTCTTCAGTATCGCAGGCAAAGTGTGCCACGCCGCTCTTGGAAGCGTGTACGCTGGCACCGCCAAGCTGCTCCTGGGTCACTTTCTCACCCAAAACCTGCTCCACGACTGCGGGACCGGTGAGGAACATATAGCTGGCATTCTTGCGCATGATGGTGAAGTCGGTGAGGGCGGGGGAGTAAACCGCACCGCCGGCACAAGGACCAAGGATGGCGCTAATCTGGGGAACCACGCCGCTGGAGAGGATATTGCGCTCAAAAATCTCGGCATAGCCGGCCAGCGCATTCACACCCTCCTGGATGCGGGCGCCGCCCGAGTCGTTGAGGCCGATGACCGGTGCGCCGACCTTGACTGCCTGGTCCATTACCTTGCAGATCTTCTGCGCCAGGGTCTCGGAGAGAGAACCAGCGTTCACGGTGAAGTCCTGTGCAAAGATGTACACCAGACGGCCGCCTATGGTGCCGTAACCGGTAACCACACCGTCGCCCAGGAACTGCTTCTTCTCCATTCCGAAGTTGGTGCAGCGGTGCAGCATAAACATATCGAATTCTTCAAAGCTACCCTCGTCGAGCAGCATTGCAATACGCTCGCGGGCGGTGTATTTACCCTTTTCGTGCTGGGCATCGATGCGGGCCTGTCCGCCGCCGATGCGCGCTTTCTCGCGAAGCTCAATAAGAGTTTTAACCTTTTCGAGTTGCTGACTCATTATTTCTGATTTTAAAAATGTTTAATTATTTCTCTTTGGGATTTTCACAAATCTCTGTGAGGACGCCCATAGTGGACTTGGGATGCAGGAAGGCGATGTTGAGCCCCTCAGCGCCCTTGCGGGGAGCAGCGTCAATCAGGCGCACGCCCTTCTCGGTTGCATCTGCCAGGCAGGCTGCTACATCGGCAGTCTTGAAGGCGATGTGATGCACGCCGCCGCGGCCGCCGTTCTTCTCTATGAACTTGGCAATGGTGCTCTCCTCGCAGGTGGGCTCCAGAAGCTCCAGCTTAACCTCGCCAATCATGAAGAATGCGGTTTTGACTTTCTGGTCCTCTACAACCTCGATGTTGTAGCATTTAAGGCCAAGTACGTTCTCATAATACGGGATAGCCACCTCCAGAGAGGGTGTAGCTATGCCGATGTGTTCGATTTGTTTAAGTTCCATAATAGTGTTTATGTTATTTGTTTTGCGATTATATGCAGTTTGCGAAAAAACGGTCCAAATATAGTGATTTATACTTATAAATAATAACAAAAAACAAGCGCCGGTTCAACAACTTATGAACCGACGCAAGTTTGGATAGTATTTGTTTTGGTTAAGTGTTACTGCTGCATGTTGTGATATACGTTCTGTACGTCCTCATCCTCCTCAATCTTCTCCAGGAGCTTCTCTACAGAGGCCTGGTCTTCAGGAGAAAGCTGCTTGAGATCGGTGTTGGGGAAGCGGTCAAACTTGGCCGACATAATCTCGTAACCGTTGCTCTCCAGATACTGCTGGATATTGTTCATGGCGGTGAATTCGCCGTATATCATAATAACCTTGGGGTCATCCTCATCTTCGCCGCCCTCGCGGAAAACCTCCTCTGCACCGTAGTCGATAAGTTCCAATTCCAGCATTTCGAGGTCGATGTCGTCGCGGTCCTTAACCGTGAAGACGCTCTTGCGGTCAAACATGAACTCCACGCTGCCGCTGGTGCCAAGGTTGCCGCCAAACTTGTTAAAGTAGCTGCGGATGTTGGCCACGGTGCGGTTGGTGTTGTCGGTGGCGGTCTCAATCAGGATGGCGATGCCGTGAGGGCCGTATCCTTCGTAGAGAACCTCCTTATAATCGCCCTGATCCTTATCTGTGGCACGCTTGATTGCGCGCTCCACGTTCTCCTTGGGCATATTCTCGCTGCGGGCCTCCTGCAGCAGCGCACGAAGGCGCGGGTTGCCGGTAACATCGGGGCCGCCCTGTTTAACAGCAATGGTAATCTCCTTGCCAATCTTGGTAAAGGTCTTGGCCATGTGGCCCCAGCGCTTGAACTTGCGCTCTTTGCGGAATTCAAAAGCTCTTCCCATAATTATTCAGCTGCGTTGAGACGGGTGATGTACTTGTCAATATCGGAAGCCTCTGCAGAGGCGGGATATTTAACCTTGATATCCTCATAGAATGCCAAGGCCTCGCTCTTGCGGCCAAGATCCTCTGCAGCGATGCCGGCCTTGAGCAGGTATGCTGCGGTGAAGGGGGTGCTGCCCGCGTTGATGGCTGCCTTGTACTGCGCCAGAGCCGCCTCGTTGTCGCCCAAGCCAACATAGGCATCGCCCATGCAGGCGAGTGCGCGTGCCTTGAGGATGGCGTCCTTGCCATTGTACTTCTGGAGGTAATTGAGGGCCTCTTCATAGTTCTTGAGCTGCAGCTGGCATACGCCTGCATCAAAATAGACCCCCTGGCCAGCCTTGCGGCCGTACTGCTCGATAACGTCTGCAAAACCCAGCACGTTGCCGTCGCCGCTGAGGGCCTGCTCAAACTGACCCATCTGGAAATAACGCTCTGCACCGGCTGCTGCTGCCTTTGCCTCCTGCTGTGCGGGCTTGATGACCCAGCGGTTTACAGCCACTATTGCGCAGGCTGCGATAAGGATAATAAGCAGGATAGTTGTCAGCAGATTGCCGTTCTTCTTAAGAAACAATTCAACACCACTCACAGCCTCGCCGACGGCCTGGTTGTTCTCGGTTTGATTGTTGACTTTTTTAGTTGCCATTAGTATTTAATTTAATGAATTATCGTCTGTAGTAAGCGTGCAAAAATATAATAAAAATGCGAAACCACAATATTATTTTGTACTTTTGCCATAGCTATGTATCTGAAGAAAATCAACATCCAGAACTTCAAAAACATAGGCGAGGCCCACATAGAATTCTCGCCGGCGCTCAACTGTATCAGCGGCGACAACGGCGAAGGGAAGACCAACCTGCTGGACGCCATCTTCTACCTCTCCATGACCAAGAGCTACTTTTCCGGCAGCGAGCAGTTCACCCGCACGACCGGTGAGCGGACTATGGTGCTGAGCGGAGAGTACGATGCGGGAGACGGGGCCATAGACACCGTGGCGGTGATGCTGGACGGTGAGACCAAGACGGTGCGCTGCAACAAGAAAAACTACGCCAAGTTCAGCGACCACATCGGCAAGTTTCCCATTGTGATGATATCGCCCTCCGACACCTCGCTGATAAATGAGAGTGCCGATGCCCGCCGCCGATTCATGAACATGATGCTCTCCCAGACCGACCGGGAATACCTGCGCTCCCTGCAGAACTACAACAAGCTGCTGCTCTACCGCAACCGGCTGCTTAAGGAGGAGGGTGGCGACGCCTCCCTGCTGGAGACCATCACCTTCAAGATGAACCCCTTTGCCACATACATTTATGATAAGCGGAGCGAATTATGCGCACAATTGGAGGATCTTGCAAGCGAATATTACAGCCGCCTCTGCGACGGCAAGGAGGGTATTTCCCTGCAGTTCCAGTCCGACCTGGAGAGGGGCGAACTGTATGGCCTGCTGGAGAAAAACCTTGAACGCGACCGTGCGCTCCGCTACACCTCCTGCGGCGTGCAGCGGGACGAGATTGCGTTCCGGATGAACGGCAACCCCATCCGCAGCTGCGGCAGCCAGGGGCAGCAGAAGACCTTTGTGCTGGCCATAAAGCAGGCGCAGTTTGTGATTATGCGCAGGCACTACGGTTTTGCGCCGATACTCCTGCTGGACGACGTGTTTGACAAGCTGGACAGCGGCCGGGTGGAGTTCCTGCTCAAGACGGTGGCCAGCGAAGATTTCGGACAGATATTCGTGACTGACTGCAACAAGGTCCGCCTGGGTGAAATTGTGACCGGGATGGATGTGGAATCGGCCATGTTCAGCGTGAAAGGAGGAATATTTGCTAAAGAGAATTAACAATAATGGAACGCAAGAAGTTCTCAACGATAGGAGATGCCCTGGAACGCTGCCTGGGTAATACACCTCTGGCTGACGGGCTCCGTTACTCCCGAGTATGCGACGCGTGGGATGCCGCCGTGGGAGATGCAATAGCCCATGTGACCCTTGCGAAAGAGTTTGAAAACGGGGTGCTCACTGTTCGTTTGAGTTCTTCTGTGGTGCGGATGCACCTAGAAATGAGCAAAGAGGATATCCGTGCCCGGATTAATGATCAACTGGGTGAGACTCTTGTTAAATCCTTGATATTCAGATAATGAAAAAGATAATCATAGACAGTGCTGTTCCCTACATCCGTGGCGTGTTTGAACCCTGGTTCAAGGTTGAATATGTCCCCGGTGCCGCAATAGACGCCGCAATGGTGCGCGACGCCTCGGCGCTGGTGATCCGCACCCGCACAAAGTGCAACGCCGCCCTGCTGGAAGGGTCGGCAGTCGAGGTGATTGCCACCGCCACCATCGGTTATGACCATATCGACCGGGAGTGGTGCGCCGCCCACGGCATCAAGGCCTTCAACGCCCCCGGCTGCAATGCCGATGCGGTGATGGAGTATGTCTTTGCCGCGCTCAATGTGTTTGGCAAGCGACACCCGCTAGAAGGCGCAACATTGGGTGTCATTGGGGTGGGAGAGGTCGGTCACAGGGTCGCCGATATGGGGCGCAAGCGTGGCTTCCGCGTCCTCGAAAATGACCCGCCGCTGGGGGCCTCAGGCACCAGCGATAGAGAGTTCGTGCAGCTGGATTATCTGTTGGAACAGAGCGATATAGTCACCATCCATATCCCGCTCTGGCCGGAGAACCGCAATTTTGCAGACGTTGCCTTTTTTGAAAAGATGAAGCCGGGTGCCATATTCATAAACGCCTCACGTGGCGGCATTGTGGATGAGGGGGCCCTGCTGGCAGCCCGCTCCAAGTTTGGCGGCCTGGCAATAGACGTCTGGAAGGGCGAACCCGACATTAACCTGGCGCTTCTGGAGGCTGCCGATATCGCCACCCCGCACATCGCCGGATACTCCATTGTGGGTAAAATCAACGGCACTATGGCTTCGGTGCGTCGCATCGGGGAGCACTTCAGCATCCCGGAACTCGCAAACTTCAAGATAGAGCACTCGTACAAGCCATACGATATAGAATCATACGATATCATGGCCGACGATGCCGCCCTGCGCGCCGCCCCCGCCCGCTTTGAGCAGCTCCGCACAGAATATCATCTCCGCGGATAGAATTATTTGCTTTTCAAATAGTTTTGCAATACCTTTGCAATAACTCCCCGGGATTGTGGTGAAGCAGTAATACTGTCATGAACCGAGCTAGATGCAGCAATCTCAGGGATTTCTTTTATATCAAATGCTTAATCAAATAAGCACATATCTCTTTCACTATTTTTCCCGAAAGATACAAATTATTTGATTATCTTCGCCGCTCGAATAATAGTGTTTGAGATGATTTCGAAAGCTGCTTTAGAAGCATTTAAGAATATAGAGACCCCGTTCTATTATTATGATATGGAGCTGCTGCGCGCGACTCTGGAGGAGTGCCGCAGCCAGGCCGCAAAATACGGATACAAGGTGCATTACGCCATAAAGGCAAATGACCAGCAGCGCATTGTGGATACTGTTTGCAGCTACGGGTTCGGGGTCGATTGCGTGAGCGGCGGCGAGATTGAGCTGGCGGTGAAGTCTGGCTTTGACCCGTCAAAAATAGTGTTCGCAGGAGTTGCAAAGACCGACGCAGAGATACGCCTCGCACTCAAGGCCGGCATCGGCTGCTTTAACTGCGAATCTATACCGGAAATAGAACGCATAGATGAGATTGCGGGAGAGATGGGGCTGCGTGCCAACATCGCCATCCGCGTCAATCCCGACATCGATGCGCACACCCATAAATACATCTCTACCGGCCTGGAAGAGAATAAGTTCGGCATCAGCATCCGGGCGTTCGGCACAGTTGTGGAGACGCTATCCGCTGTGAAAAATATTGAGTTCCGCGGCCTGCACGTGCACGTCGGCTCGCAGATTACGGAGATGAGCGTATTCGCTCTCGCGTGCAAGCGGACAGTAGATTTGATGCACCGTTTTGAGAGGGCCGGATTCCCGGTAAAGAGCATCAATCTGGGTGGCGGTCTGGGCGTAGATTACCAGCACCCGGTTGCCAACCCTATGCCGCAGTTCGATGCATGGTTTGCCACCGTGCACGAGAATCTGCCGCTCGAGCCGGGGCAGGAGCTCCACTTTGAGCCGGGACGTTCGCTCGTAGCGCAGTGCGGCGACCTGATTTCCCGTGCAGTGTATGTGAAGCAGGGCATCGACCGCAAGTTTGTGATACTCGACGCCGGCATGAACGATTTGATCCGCCCCGCGTTGTACCAGGCCTACCACGATGTGGAGAACCTGACCAGTGACGGCCAACTGCAGCGCTACGACGTCGCCGGCCCTGTGTGCGAATCGTCCGACAGCTGGGGCGAAGGCCTTATGGTGGCAGAAGCACATCGCGGCGACTTGTTCGCCATCCACAGCGCCGGCGCCTACGGCCAGGTCATGGCCATGCCCTATAATAGGAGGCCGTTCGCGAAGGCGTATTATTCAGATGAGTTATTGAAATAAATATTGAAGATAAAAAGTTAATACATATATGTTCGAAAACCTATCAGATAGATTAGAGCGTTCGTTTAAACTCATCAAAGGTCAGGGAAAGATAACGGAAGTCAACATTTCTGAGACCCTGAAGGAGGTGCGCCGCGCCCTGCTGGACGCCGATGTCAGCTACAAGATAGCCAAAAACTTCTGCGACACAGTAAAGCAGAAAGCCATCGGCCAGAACATCCTCATCGCCGTGAAACCGGAACAGATGATGGTAAAGATTGTGCACGACGAGCTTGCAGAGCTGATGGGCAGCGAGCACAGCGAAATCAACGTCAAGGGCAGCCCCGGCATAGTGATGGTCGCCGGCCTTAACGGTTCTGGTAAGACCACCTTCTGCGGCAAACTCGCACTCCTGCTCAAGAGCAAACGCGGCATGAAACCGCTGGTTGCAGCGTGCGATACCTTCCGCCCCGCAGCCATCGAGCAACTTAAGACCCTATGCGGCCAGATAGGCGTTGAATGTTACAGCGAAGACGGAGTCAAAAACCCCGTCCAGATAGCTCAGAACGCCATCTCCAAGGCCCGCCGGGAAGGTTTCGGTGTGGTAGTGATAGATACCGCCGGCCGCCTGGCAGTGGATGAAGAACTCATGAACGAGATATCCGCCCTCCATCAGGCAGTCAAGCCAACCGAGACCCTGTTCGTAGTGGACGCCATGACCGGCCAGGACGCCGTGGAGACCGCCAAAACCTTCAACGACCGCCTCAATTACGACGGCGTGGTACTCACCAAGATGGACGGTGACACCCGCGGCGGTGCGGCCCTCACCATCCGTACCGTGGTGGACAAACCCATCAAGTTCATCAGCAGCGGAGAGAAGATGGAGGCGCTGGACGTTTTCTATCCCAAGCGCATTGCCGACCGAATCCTGGGCATGGGCGATGTCGTTTCCCTGGTGGAAAAGGCGCAGGAGCAGTTTGACGAGGAGCAGGCGCGTGCCCTGCACAAGAAACTGGCCAAGAATCAGTTCACCCTCTGGGATTTCTACGGGCAGATCCAGCAGATCAAAAAGATGGGCAACATAAAGGACCTGGCCGGGATGCTTCCCGGTATGGACAGGGCGTTGCGCGACGTGGACATAGACAACGACTCTTTCAAGGGTGTCGAGGCCATAATCCTCTCCATGACTCCGTATGAACGGGAGAACCCTGATATGATAAACGGCAGCCGTCGCAAACGCATCGCGGCGGGTAGTGGAACCACCATTGTTGAGGTGAACAGACTGCTAAAACAGTTCGAGGGCACCCGCAGGGTAATGAAGAACTTTGCTGGTGGAAGTAACGTCGCCAATATGCTGCGGCGCAGAAGATAAAACAAAATAGTTACAGGTATGATTTTATTGGATGGAAAGGCTACGTCGGCTCGCATAAAAGCGCAGATAGCCGTGCAAGTTGAAGCGATGGTTCAAGTGGGCGGCAAGCGTCCGCACCTAACCGCAATACTGGTCGGAGAGGACGGCGCAAGCAAGACCTACGTCGCAAACAAGGAGAAAGCGTGCGCGGCTGCAGGCTTCACATCGGAGGTGGTCCGGATGCCGGCATCCACCTCAGAAGAGGCGCTCCTGGCAGAGGTGGCCCGACTGAACGCCGATCCCGATGTGGACGGCTTCATAGTGCAGCTGCCGCTCCCCAAACACATCAACGAGAACAGGGTGATCGAGGCGATTGATCCCCGCAAAGATGTGGACGGCTTCCATCCGGAGAACGTCGGCCGGATGATGCTGGGACTCCCTTCCTTTATCTCTGCAACCCCCTTTGGCATAGTGACTTTGCTGGAGGAGTACGGCATCGAGACCAGCGGCAAGCACTGCGTGGTGCTGGGCCGCAGCAACATAGTCGGCCGGCCGATTGCCAACCTGCTGAGCCAGAAGGCAAAAGCGGGCGACTGCACCGTAACCATCTGCCACAGCCGCACCAAAGACATTGCCAAATATACCCGCGAAGCCGACATCATAATTGCCGCGCTGGGCGTGCCGGAATTCCTCAAGGGCGACATGGTGAAAGAGGGCGTAGTGGTTGTGGATGTGGGCATTACCCGAATTGCCGATTCGTCTGAAAAGGGGTATCACCTGGTAGGCGACGTCGCATTCGACGAGGTTGCCCCCAAGGCATCCTACATCACCCCCGTTCCCGGCGGAGTTGGCCCCATGACCATAGTCTCCCTGCTGAAAAACACCCTCAAAGCTGCAACCAGCCGCCAGTCATGAAGATAGTCATCCTTGATGCCGACACAGTTGGCGAGTCCATCGCCCTGGAGAAGATTGCCCAGCTCGGGGAGTTTATGAAGTATGCCCGTACATCGGCAGACGAGACAATCGCGCGGATAAGGGATGCTGGAATCGTGATCACTAACAAGGTGATTATCGGGCAAAAAGAGATGGATTCGGCGCCCAGCCTTAAGCTGATTTGCGTGACTGCAACTGGCACAAACAACATAGATTTGGAGTATGCTGCGCAGAAGGGAATAATCGTAAAAAATGTTGCAGATTACTCCACGGAAAGCGTCACTCAGGTGACATTCATGCACATTTTCAGGCTGCTGACTCACGGGCAGTATTGGGATGGTTTTGTGAAGAATGGCGCCTGGACCCGCAGCGGCCTTTTCACAGATATCAGCCATACCTGGCCCCAGCTGGCGGGCCACACCATCGGCATCATCGGCATGGGAAAAATAGGGGGCAGGGTAGCGCAGGTGGCGTCTGCCTTCGGGATGAAGGTGGTCTATTTCTCCACCTCCGGAACGGGTCATTGCACCGACTATCCCTCGCTGCCGCTGGATGAATTGCTCGCTGCAAGCGACATAGTGTCGATACATGCCCCGCTTAACGAGCGCACGCGCAATTTGATTGGCGCAGAGCAACTTAAGATGATGAAACCGACCGCTGTCCTGGTCAATGTGGGGCGTGGCGGCATAGTGAATGAAGAAGATCTGGCGCAAGCCCTGGATGCCGGCACCATTGCCGGTGCAGGCCTGGACGTGTTTATGTCAGAACCCATTCCATCTGGCCATCTTTTTTTGAAGATGGCTCACCCTGAGCGCCTGAGCCTGAGTCCGCACATCGCATGGACCAGCAACGAAGCCCGCGACACCCTGATGCAGCGGGTTTACCAGATCATCCGGGATTACATACCTACGGCGTAGCCGTAACTTCTTTCAGGACATAGTCCGCAGCCGATAGACCAGTTTGTGCAAAAATTGGTCTTTTTTGTTTTCAAAAAAGCCTAATTATTTGTAAATTTGAAGGTTTTAGTATGATGGAACCCTCGTTTTATACGCCTAAACCAGAGGGTGTTGACATAACTAGTTGTAATCCAGCCCATAACACGATTTGGGATGAACTAGGATTGTGCGCCTGAATAGACATGATGCTTTTTGAGATATGACAAATCCCGGAATAAAGAGTTGGCAAGACGACGTGCGCTGGTATGTGATGCGGGCCCACAAGAGCGAGAAGAAGGCCGAGGAGCGTCTGGCTGGCAACGGGGAGATGGGTTTTTATATGCCAAAACGCTATGTTGTCCGGGTATTCCATGGCGTTAAGACCAAGCGTCTGGTACCGGTGATTCCGGAGATGGTTTTTTTGCGCGCCAGCCATCGGCAAATTGTTGATTTTAAAAAGACGAACAATTTTTTGCAATTCGTGATTTGGAACAAGAGCACAGGTCCTGAGTGCCTAACAGTGCCCGACGCTCAGATGGAAGATTTCATCCGGGTTACCTCCAATCCCGATGCCGACACTCTTTACCTCCGCCCGGATGAGGTGAACATCAAGGAGGGCTCAAGGGTGCGGATTTTGGGGGGAGAACTGGACGGAATGTGCGGAGTATTCATGAAGGTGAAGGGCAAACGGAACAAGAGGCTGGTGATTATGCTTGACGGATTGCTGGCAGTGGCCGCAGATGTCAAGCCAGATTTGGTACAAGTGATAGACTAGAAATAACAGATATGGGTTTTCTCTTTTTTAAGAAACGAAAAGACGACGCCAACGTTTTTCCCGGCGCCGCGATATTTGAAGGATTCACAGACTGGCACAGCCACATCCTCCCTGGAGTGGACGACGGCGTCCGCAACATAGAAGAGTCGCTGGCGATTCTTGCCCAATATGAGGAGTGGGGCGTGCATCAGGTGTGGCTTACGCCTCACATAATGGAAGATATGCCAAACGAGACGGACGATTTGAGAAAGCGGTTTGAGGAGTTGAAAGCAGCGTATGAAGAGGACCATGCCGCCCGTGTGACTGCAGCAGATGAAGTCGCTTCAGATGATGCGCATAGCACCGTTAAACCGGTCAGGAAGAATCCACTCAGACTCTCCCTCGCCGCCGAGAATATGATGGACAACCTCTTTAAGGAGCGCCTTGCAAAGAGCGATCTTCTCCCGATAGGCCCCAAGGGTGACAGTTTGCTTGTGGAGACCTCATATTTCAACCCGCCGATGAATCTTTACGACATACTGGAAGAGATAAGGGATAAGGGTTATAATCCCATCCTGGCCCATCCGGAGCGTTACGTCTATATGGGTATGCGCGATTACGACCGCCTGAAGGGGATGGGAATCAAATTCCAGATGAACCTATTCTCCCAGGCCGACCGCTACGGACGTACTGTCCACAAGAAGCTCCTGGATTTGCTGGACAAGCATTATTACAACTATATGGGCAGCGACCTCCACAGTATGGGTATGCTCTCGGAGGTCCCGAATATAAAGTTCAGGAGCGCCTATATCTAATCGCTTTGCACGGCAATCAATTACCGCAAACAAAAACAAAACAAAACAAAACATAATAATCCAATGAAACGTAAAACACTCATTCTTCTTGCAGGAGCCCTGGCTCTGCTGGCCTCCTGCGGCACGCCCAAGGAAATAGCGTATTTCCAGGACATCACGGAGGAGACAACATTTAAGGCAACCAAGGCTGAAACCATCCGCCTTAAACCCACCGACAAGATCTCCGTGATTGTTAACAGCCGGGACCCCCAGGTGACGGCGATGTTCAACATGCCTTACTACACCAAACGAATCGGTGATTCCCAGTCGCTCACAGGCAGCAACGCCGTCGTGTCCGGTTCCCAGACCGGTATGTCCGGCTACACCGTAGATTCTGATGGATGCATAGATTTCCCGGTGCTGGGCAGGATTCTGTTGGCCGGTCTCACCCGCGAAGAGGCGGAAGCGCACATAAAGGAGGAACTGCTTGAAAGCCGCCAGATTAAGGACCCGGTTGTCACTATCGAATTTATGAACCTTGGCTTCTCCATTTTGGGAGAGGTTGCAAGGCCGGGCCGCTACAAAATAGACCGTGACCGCTTCACCGTGCTGGATGCGATAAGCCTGGCGGGAGACCTTACCATCAACGGCCGCCGCGACAATGTTATGCTGGTACGTCACGAAGTAACCAAAGACCGCACCTACATCCTCAATCTTATGGATGCCAAGAGCCTCTACACTTCCCCGGCTTTCTATATGGAGCAGGGTGACATAATCTATGTTACTCCAAATGACAAGCGTATCCGCGAGTCTACTGTGAACGGCAACAATATCCGGAGCACATCATTCTGGATTTCGCTTACGTCCCTGCTCACTTCTGTAGCCCTTCTTGTGTTTAATATTTTACGAGTTATATAGTAATCATGGAAAACAACAACAATAACAATTTAAGTTACTCTTCCCAGAAGGAGGCCGAAACTGTTTTAGCTGCCCGCGATCTGTGGGGGCTTATCATAGGTCATTGGCCGTGGTTCCTGCTTTGTATTGCAGTGGCAATGCTGCTGGCTGCCTACTATGTTGTCACAACTGTGCCCGTCTATACCCGGAGTGCATCTGTACTGATTAAAGAGGACCGGAAGAGCGGTTCAATTGCCGGCGATCTCTCAGATCAGTTCAACGATTTTGGTCTTGGCGTCTCCAAAGTGAACGTCAATAACGAGATTGTCAACTTTCTCTCGCCGGACCTGATTCTGCAGGTGGCAAAGAACCTGAATCTGGATGTGAATTACCAGGTTAAGGGGGCGACGTATATGCATACTCTTTACGGCAATTCGCTTCCGATAAAGGTGCAGTTTCTGGATGCCACCGCCAGCAAACATTCGAAAATGCAGTTGACGCTGCAAGATTCAAAAGCCGTATTATCTGGTTTTTCAGGTGGCAGTATAGAGGAAGGTATCGACCTCAAGCCTGTCGAGGCGGCTTTCGGCGATACCGTAAGTACTCCGCTTGGACCCGTTGTGGTGACCTGTTCCCAATATGGTGATTTACAGTTTGACAAGCCGATTATTGTTTCAAGAAGTTCATATCAGTCTGCTGCAGCTCGTTGCAAGTCAAAACTTACAGCAGTTCTTAACGGCAAGCAGACAACCGTGATAGATCTCGGATACAAAGATGTAAATATCCATCGTGCAGAGGATGTCCTGCAGATGGTAATCAACGTATATAACGAGAACTGGATAAAGGATAAGAACCAGATTACAACCTCCACCAACCAGTTTATCGCAGACCGACTCCGCATCATAGAACAGGAGTTGGGAAGTGTTGATAAAAGCATAACCAACTACCGTTCCATCCACCGTCTCCCCGATATGAATACGGTAGCGAATATAGATATGCAGATGTCCGCCGAGGCATCCAAACATCTTCTGGAGCTCCGCAACCAGCTCTCTATAGCCCGCTTCCTGCAGAATGACATACGTGGAGCGTCGGATGGAGCCCTTCTCCCTGCCAATGTCGGCCTGGACGATAAAAATTCCGCCTCGCTGATCACAGATTTCAATGATGCAATGCTGCAGCGCAACCGCCTGGTAGAGAACTCCAGCGAAGAGAACCTGTTGGTGGTAGACCTTAACAAACAGCTCGCATCCATGCGCACGGCTATCCTCACTTCACTTGACAACTACATAAAGTCCATCGAGATTCAGATACAATCTTCACAAGCTGCCCGCCAAAGCAGCGAGGCCCGCGTAAGTGACATCCCCATCCAGGCCGGTCAGCTTCTCTCCGATGAGCGTCAGCAAAAGGTAAAGGAGGCCTTGTATCTGTTCTTGCTCCAGAAACGTGAAGAGAATGAACTTTCACAGGCCTTTACAGCCTACAATACCCGCGTAGTGGCATCCCCCCACGGTCCCGGCGCTCCAGTATCACCAAAGAAGGCGATGATATACTTGATTGCCCTCGCTCTCGGTTTTGCCCTTCCGTTTGTGTTCTTCTATGTCCGGGAGCTTATGAACACCACTGTCCGTGGCCGCAAGGACCTCGAGAATATTTCAGCCCCCTTTCTGGGCGAGCTGCCGTCTATGGTAACGACTCACAAGTACTTCTTCACAAAGCAGAGAATAACCGATAATGCAGAAGATCGAAAGATAGTGGTAAAACCACATAGCCGTGATGTTATAAACGAGGCATTCCGCGTGGTCCGTACAAATCTTGAGTTCATGAAGGGAAATGAGAAGGGTAACAAGGTTTTGATGGTGACGTCGTTCAACGTAGGAGCCGGCAAGACATTCGTATCATCCAACCTTGCAACTGCCCTGGCCATCAAGGGACGCAAGACCATCATAGTTGACCTGGACCTTCGCAAGCGCTCCCTGAGTGCCCTTTTGGGACAACCTGTAGAGGGCGTGTCAAACTATCTCGGTGGGTTGACAGACGATTGGCGCAGCCTTGTGGTACAAGGGCTGGGAGATAGCCCGGTGGATGTCATTCCGGTGGGTAAGATGCCGCCGAACCCCGCCGAATTGTTGGGTGAGGCCCGCTTGAATACCCTTATTCAGGAGTTGAAAGAGAATTATGAATATGTAATGCTCGACTGCCCTCCTATCGAGATTGTTACCGACAGCGACCTTATTGCTCCTTATGCAGATATCACAATATTCGTTGTCCGTGCAGGTCTTATGGAGCGCATGATGCTCCCGGAGGTAGAACGTTACTACGAAGAGAAGAAATACAACAATATGGCCCTTCTGCTCAACGGAACCGAAGCTTCCGGACGTTACGGTTACAAGTACGGCTACAAGTACGGCTACAAGTACGGCTACTCCTATGGATATGGCTCCTATGGATATGGTGGCTATGGCTCCTATGGCTCCTATGGCTATTACGGGTCAGACGAGAAAGAAGAGAAGGCAACCAAAAAGGCATCCAGAAAAACCAAAGATGCATAATATGCTCTGTGAAGAGAGATAGCCGGGTGTTTTTTAATGTCTAGAGTAGATAATAGGCGCATAGCGAGGAACACCCTCTACATGTACCTGCGGATGCTGGTAATCACGGTGGTATCACTCTTTACCACCCGCATTAATTACCGGGCCCTGGGTATTGATAATTACGGCATCTACAATGTCGTGGGGAGCGTCATCGTCTTCTTTTCTTTTATCAATATCGGTCTGACAACTGCAACACGCAGGTACATAACCGCCGAGTTGGAACAGGGCGATGCTGATAGTCAGCGCAACGTGTTCAGCTTGGCGGTTTGGGCACATGTGTTTATCTCTTTTGTAATCTTAGTCCTTGCAGAAACAATCGGCTTATGGGCTGTCAATCATTTGCTTAACATCCCGGAAGGGAGAATGTTTGCGGCAAATGTCGTTTATCAGTTGTCCGTGTTCTCTGCCATCTTGCAGGTGATGCAGGCTCCTTTTACAGCTGCCATTACCGCAAACGAGCGGATGAACATATATGCCTATCTCTCTATTGTTGACGTTGTGTTGAAGCTGGCGGCTGCATATCTGGTGATGGTGGCCCCTGGTGACAAATTGATTGTTTATGCCATCTGTATCTTCGTAATCGGTTTTACCAATATTGCAATCAACAGGTTCTACTGCTACCGCCAGTTTCCGATGTGCAAATACAAGCGCCCTCACAACAAGAAATTGCTTAATGAAATGTTTGGCTATATGGGGTGGAATCTTTGTGGGCAAGGTACGGTTGTCCTGGCCAATCAGGGAGTGACCATGTTGGTAAACATTTTTTATACGGTTGCTGCCAATGCTGCCATGGGTGTCAGCAATCAGATTACACGGATAGTGCATAATTTAGCAACTAATTTCCAGGTCGCTTTTCATCCACAGATCATCAAGTTGTATGTCTCTGAGAACTACTCGGACTTAAATACCCTTGTTAACCGCTGTTCCCGCATATCGAGTTATCTCGTATTGCTCCTTCTGATTCCCATTTGCTTTCAAGTGACTAATTTTCTTGAACTTTGGCTTGGGATTATCCTGAGTATGCAGTTGAGTTTTGCGTTTATACTTTACTGGCAATCTTTATTGATGCGATGGCATCTCCGCTTTGGCTGTTGTTAGGCGCAGATAAGGATATCAAGAAGTATCAAATAATAATATCGGTTATCTACTCATTCACGTTTATTGGCTCCTGGATTGTCTTGAAGTTAGGCTTTGCCCCTTACAGCACCATAATAGTCAGGGGAATAGTTCTATTTGTCGGTACGATAGCCAGACTCTTTCTGGTTAAAGAGAAGGTAGCTTCATTCTCAATATTGACTTGGATAAAAGAAGTTATTGGAAAATCAATCCTGGTTTCTCTCATTCCAGTAGCATCATGCTTTGTCATCGGGCTTTTGAATTTTGATAATTTAATAGTCGAGTTGATAGTGAAAGGCGGACTTTCTTTCGGAATTATTTGTCTTTCTGTCTTTTTTATAGGATTGGATAAGAACGAGAAGAAAGTAGTGTCAAGTAAGATCCCTGTTCTTAACGCAATAAGCCGCTATTGATGATTGAGATTAAGGATAAAAGGAATTGTTGTGGTTGTACCGCGTGTTCGCAAGTTTGTCCAAAGCGTTGCATCAGTATGCAAGAAGACGCAGAAGGGTTTAAATACCCAAAAGTGGACTCGGATTTGTGCAATAACTGTGGGTTGTGCGAGAAGGTGTGTCCTTACCTGAATAGTTATCCAATACCGGCGGAGAAACCGGCAAGCTATGCCTGCAAGACAAAGGACGACAGCCTCCGCGCAAAGAGTTCGTCGGGTGGTTTATTTACTGTTCTTGCCACCAGGATCATCCAGGATGGCGGGGTTGTGTTCGGGGCAAAATTTGACGACGGATGGAACGTGGTGCATGGATATGCAGAGTCGGTAGAAGGGTTATCAGCCTTCAGGGGTTCCAAATATGTGCAGAGTGAACTGGGAGACAGCTTAAATCAAGTTAAAGAATTCCTGAAAGATGGCCGGAAAGTTATGTTTACTGGCACGCCTTGCCAGGTGGCCGGTTTAAACCATTTCCTGCAGAAGGAATACGATGGCCTTGTTACGGTCGATTTTGTATGTCATTGTGTCCCCAGTCCCCTGGTGTGGAAAAATTATCTTGAAGAACTCCGTGGTGACGGAATCATTAAGAGTGTTTCTTTCAGGGATAAGAGCGAAGGTTGGGCAAAATTTGGTCTCGCAGTAACTGGTGAGACCGCTGTTTTGGCCAAAGGCAATCACCATGACAACATCTATATGAAGGCGTTCCTTTCAAACCTGATTGTCCGTCCTGGTTGTACAAATTGTCCCGCTCGTTTCTATAAGTCTGGCGCTGACATAACAATAGCCGATTGCTGGGGTTTCAATGAATATCACCCGGAATTAAATGATGACAAAGGTATGTCACTGGCCTTGCTGCTCTCCGGCAAAGGGGCTGCATTATATCATGAGGTAGAATCACAAATGGATTCTTTGCAGATTCCATATATAGAAGTGCAGGAAGAGTCTAACCATAACCCTATCATCCGTTCACCTAAGTTTCACAGATATCGCAATCATTTCTTTAACGAAATTATTAAAGGAGAAAAAGGAACGATTGAATTGTTGGAAAAGTATATCAAAAAGGGAGAGAATAGAAAAAAGAGAGTCAATTCTGCTAAAGCTGTTGTTCGTGGTTTGCTGGGGAATAAACTTATTGACAAGTTGAGGGGCAGATGAAAAAAGTGGCTCTTGTTTCTGTTCATAACGATCCCAACTTTGGTTCGGCACTACAGGCTTATGCCTTGGCATACGCTATTCAAAGGGAAGGATATGAATGTGAATACCTTAATTACACGCTTGGCCCGGCACCAAACAGCATAAAGAGCCGTATAAAAAAAGCAGCCAAATCGGTGTTATACAAATCGGGGATTCTTAGTGAGCCAAAGACGGAGAATTCTTTTTGGCGAACCCCTGAGTTCAAGGTTCAAAGGGAACTTTTTAAGACTTTTCACGACAAAAGAATTCCTTTTTCTTCTAAGGTTTATGGCCCAAATACAATAAAAGAAGCAAATAAAGACTATGATTGCTTTATTGTAGGCAGTGACCAAACCTGGAGCCCCTATGTGACAAAGAGCAAGCATACTATCAACTTTCTGGATTTTGTTGAGCCTGGCAGAATAAAAGCATCTTACGCCCCGAGTCTTGGTACTTGCCACCTTGAGGCAGAATACATAGAATTATTAAAAGAAAAACTAAGCGGTTTCAATTATTTATCATGTCGGGAAAAGCATAATGCAGATTTGCTTTCAGAAAGGTTTGGCAGAAAAGTGGAGCATGTTCTAGATCCCACCTTATTGTTGAGCAGGGAGGAATGGCTCATGATAGCCGAACCGGTAGATATGCCGGAGCATTATATCCTATGTTATATTCTTGGAGCCAAACAATGTATTTCTGACTTTGCGGAAAGAATTGGGAAGGAACAATCATTGCCGGTTTATTATATTGGGAGCCGTCCAGAATATCTTCTGAAAGAAAACGCTCTAAACGACATTACACCTGGTCAGTTTATTACACTGATTTCCCAAGCTGATTATGTGGTTACAGATTCCTTTCATGGCTCGCTTTTCAGTATCAATTTCCAACGTCAGTTCTATGCTTTTACCAAAAGGGAGATAACTGACGGGACTAATGATAACGATCGTATCCGCGATTTTCTCACCGTTTTGGATATTTCTGAGCGATTAAAAGAAGATTATGATTACAGACAGGACCTCCCTATTGATTATGCCATGTATGATGATAGGTTGAAAGAGTTGTCGTTGAGTTCTATGTCTTATCTGTCCAAACTTCTCAAATCATATATTGTTACTTAAATGGCATCATCAAGAGGTTTTCATTCAATATCGAATGCACAAAAACAGATATCGTACCTGTTCGTCTTCTTGATGATCATGTCGATGTTGCCTTGGCCTGTCTATTTCTTCCTTGGCGGCACAAAGCAGCTCATTCTCCAATTTGTCATATCCATGTTGGCTTATGCCATGTCACCTGGTTCATTTAAGATGAGGGGCAGAAGCCGCAGTATAAGCTTCTTTTTTCTGCTGGCCGCTATTATGGGTACATATGGTACCTTCAATGCATACTTAGGTACTTTCATCAGATGTGTTCCATTTCTCTTTTTCATAGCCGCCTCTGATCAGATAAAAACAATAACTCTGAGTGCCTTCAATAAGGTGCTTTATTGGATATTATCCATATCATTAGTCATGTGGGTCCTCAATCTCATTGGAGTTCCTTTCCCGCACCGCACATTGACAACAGAAAACAGTATTTACTATTTTGATAACTACTTTTTTTTCGTAAAGAATATTGGTATTTTTTCCATTTTCCCTCGTTTTCAGTCGGTATTCCTTGAACCCGGCTATTTGGGCTGCATATCTGTATTTATGATATTTCTCAATAAGTACAATTTCCGCAAATGGTATAATATCGTATATCTTGGCACTGTTATATTGTCTTTCTCACTTGCTGCATGGTTGCTGTTCTTTATAGGCTATATCCCATACATCAGTCAAAGAGGTCGTGGCAAGTGGGCATATTTGCTTCTTTTATTAGTGATTGTTGGGGCTTACTATTATTTTTCACACACTTCAGAAGTTGTGCAAGCCATGATTAATGAACGGTTGGTTTTTGAAAATGGAGAGATGGTAGGATACAATCGTTCTGGTGATGCTATTAAGGATGTGTGGCGGTATAATTTCTGGAATACCGATAAGTGGATGTTTGGACTGCGCGAACGATATGATAACCTTTACGATTTCGGAGCTTCTGTTGACTTGGTTGCCTATATCATTCGTTATGGACTGTTTGCGGCGATCGCATACATTGTTTTCATGTTGACATGTCTCTCTGGCAATCGTTCATTTCGTGGAGTATGGTTTTTTATTATTTCGTTTGCCTTTGTATTTCGTGGCTATACCATAATGTTTTGGGATGCTTTTTTGATGATTTATCTGGCCGGTTTGCAATTGCTCCTTATAGAGAACAAGGATACATAGCATTTTGAGTGTCAACAATATATGAAAATTCTGATAGTCAACTGGGTGTATGATTGGGGTAGCACGGGTTATATCGCGCGCGATTTGCTTAGGGAGCTAACTAAGAGCAGGCACCAGGTTGTTGTTGCTACAGCTCAGAATAAAGGGAAGGATAACCCTGGTGTGTATGTATTTACGCGGCCGGCTGAGTGGAAATTCTATTGGCGTTTACATAGGTTAGGTTTTCCAAAATTCATGGGGAGTAAAGTCGCATCACGGCGTATTATCAAGTTAGTAAACAAAGAGAACCCTGATGTTGTCAATCTTCACTTATTACATGGTAATCGTTTAGACTTATATTACTTACTCCGTTGGCTAGGTACACATAATATCAAGACGGTTGTAACAAACCATGCTGAGCTTTATTATACCGGCAATTGTGGCCATGCATACGAATGTATGAATTGGGTGGATGGGCAATGCAAAGGATGTCAGAATGCAAAAAAAGCAACTGGCTCTTTTATTTTTGCTAATCCCCATCTGAACTGGAAACTGATGAAAAATGCTTTCAGTCATTTCAAGCCGGAGAATTTAATGTTTACGGCAGTGTCTCCGTGGGTGAAGGAGCGTTTTTGCCAGTCTCCAATTGTAAAGGGTTTTGACTGTGAGGTGGTTTTGAACGGTCTGGATACAGCGCAGTTTTATCTACGTGAGGAATCGAAAGAGATAACAAACCGTATAGGAACTACGGATTTCCTGCTGCATGTGACAGCCAATTTCAATCCGGAATTGAAAGATGATGTTAAGGGTGCGTACTACCTTGTAAAGTTAGCTGAAGCGATGCCGGAACAAACGTTAGTTATTGTTGCAACGAGTATTAGTAATACCGGCAATCTCCCAGAAAACGTAGTTCTATGGGGAAAAGCTAAAGACCAGAATGAATTGGCCGAGCTCTATTCTGCGGCCAGACTTACGGTGCTTGTATCCAGACGCGAAACATACTCTATGGTGGTCGCAGAATCGCTCAGCTGCGGAACACCAGTCGTGGGCTTCAAGGCTGGAGGACCTGAGACAATCGCCATACCCGATGCATCACTCTTTGTTGAGCAGCGTGATGTAGAAGGCCTGGCAAAAGCCATTAGGATGATGATGCAAAAGGACTTTGACCGCAAAGCGATTTCTGATGAAGCCCGTGAGAAATATAGTTCGGCGACGATGGCAAAAGGCTATCTCGAGGTTTACCAGGAAGTGTTGAATCGTTAATAATTCGTTCGTTTTATATGGAGGAATATCCTCTTTTTACTGTAATAATCCCTCAGAAGGACCGTGCGGAGTATTTGATTCATACATTACGTACGTGTATGATTCAGGATTATCCCAATTGTGAATTCATCGTTGCTGATGATTGCAGTGAGGACAATTCCGTAGATGTTGTGCGTGAACTGCAAAAGAAAGATCCACGCATCAAACTCATTGCTCATGAGAAGCATGTGGGAATGCGTGACAATTTTGAGAATGCTTTGACTGCAGTCCGCCCGGGTTATGTAATGGCCTTGGGAGGCGATGACGGGCTCACGCCCGGTTGCTTCTGGAAGATGCTTAAACTGATTAGGGAGACGGGGCGGCAGCTTATCACCTGGCGTGCAGCCCATTTTGTGTATCCTGACAAGGAGGGTGGGAAAAACAAGTTTATCTTAAGCCGCAAGAAGCAGAATGGTTATAAGATTCTGAAATCAGAGGATTTTTTGAACAAGATTGCCCGCACCTTCTACTATATGATAGATGAATGCCCTATGTTTTACATAAAGGGTGTGGTTTCTACAGAGTTAGTAAACAGGGTGAAGTCAAGAACAGCGGACGGATGTTTCTACTATTGCCCCACACCTGATGGCTTCTCTGGGGTTGTGCTATGCGGTGAGGTGGAAGACTATGTTTATACACAGGAACCATTGTCGATTACCGGTATGACATTTAAGTCCCAGGGGCATTCCTACAAGCGTACCGATGCGGAGTCGAAGAAGGCAGCACAAGAATTTTTTAACGACAATATCCGGCGTACAATGCATAAAGAACTTGCATCGCAGCAATATTCGCCGCTGATAACGCTGATGACTGCAGATTATCTGCTCACAGCACGCGATTTGCCAGGCTGGCCGGGCAAGTTCAAGATGTTCAAGTTTGATGACTTGATTAAAGCCACTTTCCAGATGCTTGTCAAGAACCCGTTCGACAATGAGGTGCTGGTACGTGAACTTAAGATATTACGGGAAATAGCCCGGCAGCACGATATGTTGGATTTGTTCAATGATCTGTTGAAGAATACAAAGCGTAAAGTTGTGAGAACTGACGTTTTTGACGGTTTGGTGATTACGCCCAAATCTGTAATGTATGAAGGTGCGAGCCTGGGTATAGAGAATATATTTGATGCGGCTATTGCCACACCATTTGCTTTTCACCAGTACCAGAGAATCAGTTTCAAAGGGGCAATCCATGTTCTGAAGCGTATGTTGCGTACCCTGAAAAATGGTTTTAACTACAAAGTGGAATACCTGCCAAGTATCAATGACGATGAAGAATGATATTGTATTCATTGCTTTACAATTATCGCAACCTCGTTGTATCAAGAGAATCAAAGCGATCTATGATGCAGGATTTCAGATTAAGGTGTATGGGTTTGACAGTGGGTTATACAACGAAAGCCTGAAATCTTTGCCATTCCCTGTGGAAAGAATCATAAGGCGAGATAAGAATCAAGGTAAACTGAAAAAGATAGTCTCCTTTGTATATTCATTAAAGCAGATATTAAGGGATAATAAAGGAAGTAATCTATTCTACTTGTTTGGCTATGAAATCGCCAGCCTGGTTTATCTGCTTGGATGTAAACATTATATATACGAAGAAGCTGACGTTACAGCAGCCCGGTCGAAAAACGGTATTATACGAAACATAATGCTTGGGTTAGACCGGCGAATTATCAAACGCTCATATCGTACAGTCCTCACATCGGGAGGATTTGTATCATACATTTTTCCTGAAGGTGCACCAAAGGAAAAGCTGATTATGCTGCCCAATAAGCTAAGTCCGTTCTTTGATGAACAGAAGAAACATGAGGTAAGGTCTTCAGAGATTGATGTTAAACACATCAAATTTGGGTTCATAGGACTGATACGCTATCCAAATACAATTGTTCGTTTTGCACGTGTTATTGGACGTGAGTTCCCTCAGCATGAGTTCCATTTTTGGGGAGAAGCAGAGAGAGAGGATTATATTGATGAAGAGATAAAGGGTTATGAGAATGTATTCATACATGGCCGCTTCAAGAATCCTGACGATTTGTTGAGAATATATGAACAAACAGATATTTCTATAGTTTGTTATGATACAAATTCTGGAAATGTAAGAATTGCGGAACCGAATAAAATCTATGAAAGCATATTCTTTGAAACACCTATTGTAGTGAGTTCTGGGACATTCTTGGCGGAACGTGTTCAAGAATATGGTATTGGATATGTTATTGATGCCAGTGGTGATAAATCGATTATTGACTTTGTGAGAAGAATCGATAGAGAAGACCTTTCTTCTAGAATAAAAACGATGAAAGCAATTCCCTGGCAAGAAGTGGTGGATAACTCAAAGGAGCTTATTGATTCAGTAAAAGAATACATATATAAAGACTGCGTAGAATTATGAATCTTTCACGTCTACGTAAATTATTATTTTTACACATGGCTCATCTCCCAATGCCTGCAAGGGGGTGGCGCTCGATGGTCTACAAATGGGGGGGAGTACGTGTTGTTAATCCAAGGAAGACTTTCATTGGTGAAGGGGTCATTATAGATACAAACTATCCGGAAGACATCATTATAGAAGAGGGTGTTACGTTGACCACTAGATGCATTATAGTAACGCATTTTGTAGAAGTTGACGGCAATCAATGCCGTCATTACTCCCGAGGCAAGGTTGTTATCAAGAAAAGCGCATATATTGGTGCAAACACCGTGATTTGTAAACCAGTGACAATTGGTGAGGGAGCTATTGTGGGTGCCTCCTCGGTGGTAACAAAAGATATACCTCCATTTGAGATATGGGCTGGGAATCCCGCACGGTTTATCAGAACAAGGGAAAAACAGTGAGTAACCAACGAGTAATCGACTCATTTGTAAAGCTAAATAACTACTGCGAGGCGGAGCACTATAAGGGTTGGGATCCGTACGACGGGCTGAATTCGAAGGTGTTCCGGGCGTTCCCGTTCTTTAAGAATCAGGCTGTATGCCGCCTGGCGGTGATCCAGGGCTTTAAACGTTGCCCGGTGAACTTGAGACGGATAGCGGCGGTGCCCAAGGAGCATAACGCTAAAGGTATTGGTCTGTTTCTGCAAGGGTATTGCAATCTGGTGAAGGTGGTAAGGAAAGAACCTACGCTGGCGGCTAGTATTGGCACGGAGGCGGAGTTGATGGGAAAGGTGAAGGAGGTGGCAGAGTTACTTATTTCGCTGCAATCCCGCGGGGATTACCACGGAGCATGCTGGGGGTACAACTTTGACTGGCAGGCACGGGGCGGGCTGTTTTTCCCGGCCCATACACCTACGGTGGTGGCGACGAACTACTGCGCTACGGCTCTGATGGAAGCGTATGAGCTGACCGGAGAGAAACGTTATCTGGATGTGGCATTGTCCTCGGCTGAGTTTGTGATGCAGGACTTGCACCGGTATGACACAGGTAACGGAGGTTTCCTGTTCTCTTATAGCAAATTGCCGGGGAACGATACGGTGTATAACGCTTCGCTGCTGGGTAGCCGTCTGTTGGCCTATTGCTATAAGTATACTGGCAGGCAGGAGTATTTAGAGGCGGCACGGGCGAGTGTGAGGGCGTGCGTGGACGGACAGGCGGAGGACGGTTCGTGGGTGTACGGGCTGCTGGATATCCAGAATTGGATTGACTCGTTCCATACGGGCTACAACCTGGACGCCCTGATTGCCTACGAGGAGCAGACAGGCGACCGCGACTACCACGGGGCCATAGAGAAAGGCTTCCGCTTTTACGTGGAGCATTTCTTTGAGGCGGACGGCACCCCCAAGTATTACCACAACCGGATGTATCCCATCGACATTCATTGTCCTGGCCAGCTGATGGTGACGCTGGCACGGCTGCATAAGTTTAAGGAGTTTGAAGGGTTGGCAGAGAAGGTGATGGACTGGACCATCAAGAACATGCAAGACAAAAAGGGCTACTTCTATTATCAACTGAAGAAGGGTGTTAGCTCAAAAATCAGCTATATGCGCTGGAGCAATGCGTTTATGTTTTGTGCGATGACGTATTATCTTTTGAACACGGATAAGCTTTAATTTTTGATGGACGGAACGCGCCGAGTGACATTCAAGAACGGGGTGAAGTGTTATGCTTTTAGATCGTTCGATGATATTATAGATTACGTGTCGGGCAGGAAGGGTATATTGGTGGCCATCAATGCGGAGAAGATCTTGAATGCGACCGATCAGATGCGGGAGATTATCAACCGCAACATCGGGTATAGCGATGGGGTGGGAGCTGTGATGGCATTGAAGGGACACGGTTGCGCGGATGCAGTGAAGATTGCGGGCTGCGAGCTGTGGTTGAAGATAGTGGATAAGTTGTATCCTCAGGGGAAGACGTTCTACCTGGTGGGGGCTAAGCAGGAGGTGATTGACGAGACGGTGGCTCAACTGTGTAAAGATTTCCCAGGGGTGAAGATTGTTGGCTACAGGAACGGATATATCAAGACGGACGAGGAGAAACTGGCTCTTATTGAGGATATCGAGGCCAAGAAGCCCGACGTGGTGTTTGTGGCTATGGGCAGTCCTAAGCAGGAACTGCTGATGGAGGAGATGATTGAGCGCCACCCGGCCATATATCAGGGGTTGGGAGGCAGTTTTGACGTATATACGGGACATGTGGAAAGAGCTCCCAAGTGGTGGGTGGACCATAACCTGGAGTTTGCCTACAGGCTGCTTAAGCAGCCGGGCCGGATTAAGCGGCAGGTGCATCTGGTGAAGTTTCTGGGTCTGGTTAAGTTGGGGAAGATATAGGATAAAAATACCGATAATGGGCTTATTCTTTGAACTGCTTCAGGTTGCTTTAGGTACAAGGGAGAAACTGTCCCTTGTGCCTGATGTGCGTGAGTGGAAGTTACTGTATGAGGAGGCCGGGCGGCAGACCATTGTGGGTGTGCTGTTCGGAGGATTGGAGCAGTTGCCCGAGGAGCAGTTACCTCCGGTGCAGTTGAAACTGCAGTGGATAGGGATGGTGAAGAAGATAGAGGTGGGGTATCGGCTGCATGTAAAGCGGTCGGGAGAGCTGGCTGTGGAGGTAAAGGATGCAGGGTTTGAGAGCAGTGTGCTTAAGGGGGTGGCGATGGCGAGGTACTATCCAAAGCCGGAGCGGAGACAGTGCGGAGATATTGATTTGTGGATATCCGGCTGCAGGAAGGATGTTATGAAGTGGCTGCGCTCGCGATATGAGACCGGGCATTGTGTGTGGCACAACGTTGGGGTGGAGTTCTTTAAGGATGTGCCTGTGGAGGTGCATTTCCATCCCGGATGGCTGTATCAGCCATGGCACAACAGAAGGTTGCAGCGATGGTTTGACGGGTATGCATCTTCAATTACCTCAGCAGCCACTTGTGATGGGCAACTGGAGTATAATGTAATGCCGGTGGAGTTTGATGTTGTGTATTCACTGGTACATTCTTATCGGCATCTGATAGCCGGCGGCATAGGGCTGAGGCATGTGGTGGATTATTTCTATGTGCTGAAGACGGCACGGCTTAAAGGTTTGCAAATTGATACCATCAATAATGATTTCAAGCGGTTTGGATTGTTGAAGTTTGCATCGGCCATGATGTGGGTGCAGCAGAAGGTGTGCGGGATGCCGCGTGAGGAACTGCTTTGTGAACCGGATGAGAAGGAGGGACGGTTTTTGCTGAACGAAATCAGGCGGGGAGGCAACTTTGGCCATTACAGCCAAGAGAGGAGTGAGCGGGGAAAGATGGCGCAATTGATTGCCATGCTGCCGCACTATCCGGGAGAGGTGTTGTGGGTGCTTCCTTGGAAGTGTTGGCATTTGGGTTGGAGGGTATTGAACAGGTAAATGAAAGATGCAATGAAAAAGATAATGATAGTGTTCGGGACCCGGCCGGAGGCAATTAAGATGTGTCCGCTGGTAAAGGAGTTCCAGAAGCATCCTGAGGAGTTTGAGACTATTGTGTGCGTCACCGGGCAGCACAGGGAAATGTTGGATCAGGTTCTGCGCATCTTTGAGGTGGAACCCGACTATGATTTGAATATCATGAAGCAGGGGCAGGATCTGTATGACGTGACGGCTCGCGTGCTCACCGGGATGCGGGATGTATTCAAAGTGTGCAAGCCCGATGTGGTGCTGGTGCACGGCGATACAACAACATCCACAGCTGCCGCGTTGGCGGCGTTTTACCAGCAGATTCCTGTGGGTCATGTAGAAGCGGGCTTGCGCACGCATAACATATACAGCCCTTGGCCGGAGGAGATTAACCGCCAGATTACGAGCCGTATTTCAACTTACAACTTTGCTCCGACTCCGTTGGGCGAGAAGAATCTGCAGGAAGAAAAGGCACATGGACAAATTTTTGTCACGGGCAATACTGTAATTGATGCGCTGCACATGGTGGTGGATAAACTCAAGAACAATCCGCAGCTCGCGGCAGCGCAGTGCAGGGCTTTGGCCTATGCCGGTTATGATGTGTCGCGTCTCTCTTGCGGGAAGCGGCTGGTGCTCATCACCGGCCATCGCCGAGAAAACTTTGGGGAAGGCTTCATCAGCATGGTGACGGCAATGAAGGACCTCTCCGAGAAATATCCGGATATCGATTTTGTGTATCCGATGCACTTGAATCCTAATGTGCGCAAGCACATCCATGAGGTGTTTGGCGATGACCTGACGGTCTGTGATAATTTCTTCTTTATCGAGCCGCTTCAGTATCTGGAGTTTGTATATTTGATGGAGAAGAGCACGGTTGTGTTGACAGACTCCGGTGGCATCCAGGAGGAAGCTCCCGGCCTGGGCAAGCCCGTGCTGGTGATGCGCAACACCACCGAGCGGCCCGAAGCGCTGGATGCAGGAACCGTGAAGCTTGTAGGGACTGATCATGACCTGATTGTTTCTGAGGTGTCGCGGCTGCTGGAAAATAAGGTTTGTTACGATAAAATGTCCCAAGCAGTGAATCCTTATGGCGATGGCCTGGCATGTAGCAGAATTGTTAATGCATTGATATAGAGTAGTATACAAAATGATAAATGTAGTAGGATTGGGTTATATAGGGTTGCCGACCGCTTTAATGATGGCTTCGCATGGTGTTGAGGTCGTCGGTACCGATTATAACAAAGAGTTGGTCGCAACGCTGAATGCGGGTCGCACAACATTCAAGGAGGATGGCCTGGACGAACTGTTTGCCGCTGCGGTCAAGGCTGGTATCAAGTTCACAACGGAATATCAGAAGACCGATATGTACATTGTTTCGGTGCCCACGCCTTATGACAAATTCAGCAAGAAGGTGGATGCCTGCTATGTGGTGGCGGCGGTGAAAGAGGTGATGAAGGTGTGCCCGAAAGGGGCGACGGTGGTGATTGAAAGCACCGTTTCACCCGGTACGATTGATAAATATGTGCGCCCCGTGATTGCAGCGAACGGCTTCAAGATAGGTATAGACATCAACCTTGTGCATGCGCCGGAGCGCATCATCCCCGGCAATATGGTGTATGAACTGCTCCACAACAACCGCACCATAGGTGCTGACAGCAAGGAGATAGGAGAGAAGGTCAAAAGCTACTATGCAACGTTCTGCCAGGGCGAAATAGTAGTAACCGACATTCGCACCGCAGAGATGACCAAGGTGGTGGAGAACACGTTCCGGGCGGTGAACATCGCCTTCGCAAACGAACTTTCGCGCATCTGCCGGCACGACAATATGGATGTCTATGAGATTATCCGCATCTGCAACATGCACCCGCGCGTCAATATCTTGCAGCCGGGGCCAGGCGTGGGTGGCCATTGCATCAGCGTTGATCCCTGGTTCCTGGTGGGCGACTATCCTCAGCTTGCCAAGGTGATTGACGAGAGCATGAAGACCAACGACTCCCAGCCGGGGTTTGTGCTGGAGCGTATCTATGAGATAATGAAAGAGAACTGGATTACAGATAACCGCCGCGTGGGTCTCTACGGCATTACTTATAAGGAGAATGTGGATGACATTCGCGAGAGTCCGACCCTGCAGATGCTAGACATCCAGGAGCGTCATCTGGCCCGCCCCCTTAAGAGCTTTGACCCGTTCTTCACATCAAAGGCTATCGTTCCCAATCAGATCCTCGATTTTGACCAGTTCCTCTCCGAGGTGGATATGGTTGTGGTTATGGTTAAGCATGATCACATAAAGCAAAACTGGGGCAAGCTTAGCGGGAAGGTCGTGTTGGATTGCCACAACATCTGCCCGCTGGAAGGGGTGTATCATATTTAGCGTAATTATTAATTTTATAATCATTTTATATCATGTCAATTTTTAAAGACAAGGTCCTCCTTATTACCGGTGGAACCGGAAGTTTTGGAAATGCAGTGTTGAATCGTTTCTTGCGCACAGACATAGGCGAGATTCGCATTTTCAGCCGCGATGAGAAGAAACAGGACGATATGCGCCACGATTTTCAGGCGCGTATGCCCGAGGTTGCAGGTAAGATAAAATTTTACATAGGCGACGTGCGCAACCGCAGCACGCTCCATTACGCGATGCAGGGTGTGGATTATGTGTTCCACGCCGCTGCGCTCAAGCAGGTGCCCTCGTGCGAATTCTTCCCCATGGAGGCGGTGAAGACCAATGTTATTGGTACGGACAATACTCTGGATGCGGCTATTGATGCCGGCGTTAAGTGCGTCATTTGCCTGAGTACAGACAAGGCCGCTTATCCCATTAACGCCATGGGTATTTCCAAGGCAATCGAGGAGAAGATTGCCGTGGCTAAGAGTCGCTATTCCGGCGCGACCAAGATTTGCTGCACGCGTTATGGTAATGTGATGTGCAGCCGGGGCAGCGTCATCCCCCTCTGGATTGACCAGATCCGCAAGGGCAACCCCATCACCCTCACTGAGCCCAAGATGACCCGGTTCATAATGTCTCTGGAGGAGGCGGTGGACCTGGTGCTGTTCGCTTTTGAGCATGGGCAAAATGGTGACATCCTGGTGCAGAAGGCTCCGGCATGTACCATCCAGACCCAGGCAGAGGCTGTGTGTGAGCTTTTTGGCGGCAGGAAAGAAGAAATTAAACCGACGCTGCCGACGAGAGCCCTGGAAAGATACATCTTTCCAGGGCCGAGTGGCGAGGAGGAAAAGGTCGTAGACCTTAACGTTATCGGTATCCGTCACGGCGAGAAGATGTACGAGACCCTGCTCACCAAGGAGGAGTGCGCCAAGGCTGAGGATATGGGCAACTTCTACCGAGTGCCGGCCGACAACCGCGATTTGAACTACGACAAATATTTCAAGGAGGGCGATGCCAAGCGTGCCACCATCGACGAATTCAATTCCGACAATACCTACCGTCTGAGTCTGGAAGAGACCAAAGCGAAAATCGCTTCGCTGGAGTACATCCAGAACGAACTTAACGGAATACCTAATCTCGTATAATTATGAAGGTTCTGGTGACTGGAGCCAAGGGCTTTGTAGGCAAAAACCTATGCGCCCAGCTCAACAACATAAAAGACGGGAAGGCACGTTGCTATGGTGACGTGTCCATTGAGGCCGTGAATGAGTACGACCTTGATTCAACCCTGGAAGAACTCGACGCTTGGTGTAAAGAAGCTGACTTCGTATTCAACCTTGCAGGAGTGAACCGTCCGCAGAACCAGGAGGAGTTTATGGCTGGCAACTTTGGGTTTGCCAGCACGCTGCTTGATACGCTGAAGAAGCACCACAACACATGTCCTGTAATGCTCAGTTCCAGCCAGCAGGCCAGCCTCACCGGTCGCTTTGGCAACAGCGAGTATGGCCGCAGCAAAAAGGCAGGTGAGGACCTGTTTCTCTCGTATGGGGAGGAGACGGGCGCCAAGGTTCTGGTATATCGTTTTCCCAACCTCTTTGGCAAATGGTGCAGGCCTAACTACAACAGCGCAGTGGCCACCTTCTGTAATGCGGTGGCGAATGATCTGCCATATACCGTCAATGACCCGTCGGTGGAGCTGGAGTTGCTGTATATCGACGACCTTGTGGACGAGATGATTGCCTGCCTGAAAGGTGAGGAGCACCGCTGCGAGTTTGACGGCCTGGGTGTCTTCCCCATGAAGGACGGGCGGTACTGCTATGTGCCAACTACTCACCGGGCAACCCTGGGCGAAATAGTGAACCTGCTGGACAGCTTCGCCGCGCAGCCCAGGACCCTGATGATTCCTGAGATTCCGGCCGGCAGTTTCGCCAAGAAGCTGTATTCGACGTATCTTTCTTATCTGCCCAAGGAGAAGGTCGCTTTCCCGCTCAAGATGAACGTGGACGACCGCGGGTCGTTTACGGAGCTGGTGCACACTTTGAACAGCGGGCAAGTCAGCATTAATATCAGCAAGCCCGGCATCACCAAAGGGCAGCACTGGCACCACACCAAGTTTGAGCAGTTCATAGTGGTCAAGGGGCACGGCCTCATCCAGCAGCGCAATCTTAATGACCCGGAGAGCCGTGTGCTGGAGTGGGAAGTTGATGGCGACCACATTCAGGCTGTCCACATGCTCCCCGGCTACACCCACAACATCATCAACCTCTCCGACACCGAAGACCTCGTCACCGTCATGTACTGCAACGAAATCTTTGACCCCAATAAACCAGACACATTCTTCGACCCTGTAAAGTAAACAATATGGCACAATTCAAAAATAGTGGGAAACTTAAACTTCTCATCATCGTCGGCACCCGCCCGGAAATTATCCGCCTGGCAGCAGTAATCAACAAGTGTCGTGAGTACTTCGACTGCCTGCTGGCGCACACCGGGCAGAATTATGACTACACTCTTAACGGCGTCTTTTTCAAAGATTTGAAACTCGACGACCCTGATGTCTATATGGAGGCAGTGGGGGCCGATCTTGGCGAGACCATGGGCAACATCATCGCAAAGAGCTATCAGCTTATGGTTGAGGTTCAGCCCGACGCTGTGCTGGTGCTGGGCGATACCAACAGTTGCCTATCTGTGATTGGTGCAAAGCGCCTCCACATCCCCATCTTCCACATGGAAGCCGGCAACCGATGCAAGGACGAGTGCCTGCCCGAGGAGACCAACCGCCGGATCGTGGACATTATCTCCGACGTGAATATGGCTTATTCCGAGCATGCGCGGCGCTACCTGGCCGATACAGGCCTCCCCAAGGAGCGCACTTATGTTACCGGCTCCCCGATGGCCGAGGTACTGCACAGTAACCTGGCGGAGATTGAATCTTCTGATATCCACGCCCGGCTTGGCCTGGAGAAAGGCAAGTACATCCTTCTGAGCGCTCACCGCGAGGAGAATATTGACACCGAGAAGAACTTCCTCTCGTTGTTCAATGCTATTAACCAGATGGCAGAGAAGTACGATATGCCGATTTTGTATTCATGCCACCCGCGTTCCCGCAAGCGCCTGGAGGCTTCAGGTTTCAAGTTGGATTCCCGTGTGATTCAGCATGAACCGCTCGGTTTCCATGATTACAACTGCTTGCAGATGAACGCTTTCTGCGTAGTGTCCGACTCCGGTACGCTACCCGAGGAGTCTTCATACTTCACCTCGGTGGGCCATCCTTTCCCTGCAGTCTGCATCAGAACCTCCACCGAGCGGCCTGAAGCACTCGACAAGGGCTGCTTTGTGCTTTCTGGCATCGATACAAAGGGCCTTCTCCAGAGCGTCGATGTAGCCGTTTCACTCATTTGCGACGGTCTTCCCGGCATCCCCGTCCCTGACTATATTGACGAAAACGTCTCCACCAAAGTCGTCCGCATCATCCAGAGCTACGTCGGCGTCGTCAATAAAATGGTCTGGCGCAAGTTCTAACATAATATTAAGAGAATATGTTTACCCTTATAGACTTACCCTATGCACCGGGCGCTTTGGAACCGGTGATCAGCGCCCAGACACTTGCGTTCCATCATGGAAAGCACTTGCAGGCGTATGTTGATAATTTGAACAAACTTCTTCCCGGCAGCGGCCTCGAAGGCCTCCCGCTGGAGCAGATTGTGGCCGAAGCCAGCGGCCCGTTGTTCAACAACGCCGGGCAAGTACTCAATCACGAGATGTATTTTACGCAGTTCTCACCTAAGGCAACTGATTCAGCAGGTCAGATCAAGGCCCAAATTGAAAAGCAGTGGGGTAGCCTCGACGCCCTCAAAGCTGAGTTCGAGTCTAAAGGCGTCAGCCTCTTCGGCAGCGGCTGGGTCTGGCTACAGGCAAATGCTCAAGGCGAATTATCCATCGCCCAGTACGCCAATGCCGACAACCCCGTCGCCCACGGCTTCAAACCCCTCCTCACCTTCGACGTCTGGGAGCACGCCTACTACCTCGACTACCAGAACCGCCGCGCCGCCCACCTCTCCGCCCTCTGGCAGATCCTTAACTGGGAGGAAATTGAAAGGAGATATGCCAAAAGCAGGTAAAGTGAGGGAATACCAATGATGGCAAAAGATGCCGAGATCGCATCTTAAAGAATAAAAAAATACATAACCAATGAAAGGCATCGTTCTCGCCGGGGGATCCGGCACGAGATTATATCCGATAACCAAGGGGGTGAGCAAACAACTGCTGCCGATATACGACAAGCCGATGGTGTATTATCCCATCAGTGCGTTGATGCTGGCAGGAATTAGGGATATTCTGATTATCTCTACGCCATACGATTTGCCAGGCTTCAAGCGTCTGCTTGGCGATGGCAGCGATTACGGTGTTCACTTTGAGTATGCGGAGCAGCCTAGTCCGGATGGCCTTGCCCAGGCGTTCATTATTGGTGATAAGTTTATTGGCGATGACTCTGTCTGCCTTGTCCTGGGAGACAACATCTTCTATGGCAGCGGCTTTATAAAACTGCTGAAAAACGCTGTGAGAGATGCTGAGGATAATAAGAAGGCCACCGTCTTTGGATACTGGGTGTCCGACCCTGAGCGATACGGCGTGGCAGAGTTCGACAAGCAAGGCAACTGCCTGAGCATAGAAGAGAAGCCCAAAGAACCAAAGAGTAACTATGCTGTGGTCGGACTCTATTTCTACCCTAATAAGGTTGTTGATGTTGCAAAGCACATCAAACCAAGTGCACGTGGCGAGTTAGAAATAACCACAGTCAACCAGGAATTCCTGAAAGATGGCGAACTGAAGGTGCAGGTCTTTGGCCGCGGCTTCGCATGGCTGGATACCGGTACCCACGACTCTTTGGCTGAAGCATCCACCTTTGTTGAGGTTATTGAGAAGCGTCAGGGACTTAAAGTTGCATGCCTTGAGGGTATTGCATACCGCAATGGATGGATTAGCGAAGAGAAGATGCGGGAACTGGCTAAACCCATGCTTAAGAACCAGTATGGTCAGTATCTTCTCAAAGTCATCCACGAGATGAAAGCAGAGGTTAACTCCAAAACGCTTGCAAACGACTGATAAATGGAAGTTATAAAGACTATGAGTGTATACGAAAACAACATTATTCCAATAAAGATATCGCATTTGGCATCGTATGTCTCCAAAGTAAAGCGGATTTCTCTGGATGATGCGTTGGTGTACATTTATGTGAATCCAATGTATGAGCGACTGTACGATGAAGAGGCCAAGTGGTGGTATCTGAGCACAGAGGCTCTTTACGAGGAGTTTGAGTTGTGGCGAAATCGTCAGAACAGGGATGTTTCCAAAGAGGCATTTGAGTTTTACACTTATTGCCTGGAGAACTATGCTATCACTAAGCAAATAAGCGGTATGCGTGCATGGATTATATTTAAGGAGTCAAGCGTTGATGATTATATCATAGACAACTATGATTTGCTTCATACTCAAGGGATAGAATACGTGTTAGACGATATTCAAAGGTATATTAACAGGAGGAAGAGATGATTAGACTATACCACGGATCCACGGTTACAGTTAGAAAACCCTCCATCAGACCTGGCCGTCCGAATGCAGACTTCGGCAAGGGTTTTTACACCACGAGCAGCTATGAGCAGGCTGTTCGCTGGGCACATATCAAGCAAGAGCGTGAAGAGGCTCTTCATGCAATTGTAAGCGTCTTTGAGTTTGATGAATCCCTTCTGGAAAGTCCGGATTTGAATATTCGGTTGTTCAACGGAGCCGACGAATCTTGGCTTTATTTCGTCACTGACTGCCGTAAATCCCGCAAGCACTACTTTGACTTAGTACAAGGCCCAGTAGCCAATGATAAGGTCTTTACCACGGTCAACTTGTTTGAGAGCGGTGTGTTGAGTGCAGGGGCCGCTATCCTGCAACTTAAGGCGTACAAGACCTACGACCAATTGTCGTTTCATACATCCAACGTTATCAAGGAATTGAAGTTTATTGAATCAATAGAAGTATAGTCTTCCAGTTTTTATGCCCACCATTATTCAACACCAATACATCACCAACTGGCATGATAGCTTTGTGGACTACATTGGGAGGTTGCTCGGTGTTGTGGCGGGGCTGATGGCGAGGCCGGAGGCGACGGAAGGGGATAAGAGGGGGCTGGATGGCATTAGGCTGATTCTGAATGGACGGGATGCTGCGGATGTGGAGCGTGATTTGGCTGCCGGAGTTGTGAGGAAGAGTACGCTGGACAAGATAGAGAAGCTGAACAAGGACTTGGCAGATACCTGTCTCGAACATATTCAGATGAACCCTTTGGTGCGGGAGTTCTGGAAGCAGATGGCGCATATCAAGATAGAACACGATAAGATTGGCGAACAGGCACGGTTGGCCGCGTTGAACATACCGGTGATAGAGGGATAACGGATACCCTTTGTCTTTCTGCAGACTTTCGGGAGTGACTTATGAAGTGAATAATAGGTTGAGCAAACGATATCCCAGTATGACACATCTATCAGATAAAGACCATCAGACACAGATGGAGGATATGAGTTTCTTCGTCGAGCAGATGCCTAGTGTGGGAATCTTTTGGTACGATCCGGAGGACCATTCTCTGTTTGGGGTGCGTAAGAAGGAGCTGACACCACAGATGGTATAGGATGCTGCGGAAAAAGGCAAGCCCTTCATCAACTATCCGCAGCTGCATCGGTCGGTGTGGGCAAAGGAATACTTCCGGGCGCAGGCGAAGCATATAGAGACCAAGTTCAAAGGCGATTACACTCAGGTTCCCCGTGGTTGCGTTGCTTGGACCATCGACAAGTTCATCGTGCTCGTTGGAAAGTGGGCTGAGCCTATACAGGATGAGTTGACAGAGTTGCTGGAGCAGGAGTTCTCCCTCCCGTACTTTGAGTTCGTATATGACGAACACTGGGACCTGGGTCACGGCTGGAGCGGGGATATTCTAAAGTAAATACAAGGTGTTGTTTGCATATCGACAAGTAAGCGCAACAAGGGACAATACACTATGATTCCCCGGAATCTACGGCGCAGGTTGGCAGAGCATAAGCTACAAATCAACCAAGGTTTCACTTCCAAATACAATACCGATAAACTAGTTTACTACGAACGGTACGGCAGGCTAGATGTAGCTATAAAGAGTGAAAAGCAGTTGTAAAAATGGAGAAGGGAGTGGAAATATCAACTGATAAATGACGCCAATCCTGATTGGAAAGACTTGGCAGAAGACATCGTTTGCGATGCCGAGTATATTCAAGCAGTAAAAGATGCATACGATAATGGTCAATACATTGCTGGCAACCAACCGCATCTCACCCCATCAATTCAGTCCGTGGCCCCGTAAACTCCGCCATTGGCTGGTCTGATTAAGCGACAAGACCGCTAATAAAGAAACTTAACAAAAGTAAACAACAGTTTATTAAAATTTTGAAATGAACATTATTAAGTCAGTATGGGTTAGTTTAGGAAAACGTTCAACATTGAAGAAAATTATCTTTATTCTTGTATTGATTGCCCCCTTATTGCTTTATTTTATTCAATTTCGTCACTGCGATATAAGTAATGATCCTTCTGATTGGGCGGATTTTGGTTCATACATTGGAGGTGTGTATACTCTGTTGGTTACATTCTTGGCTATATATTTAACACGTCATTTGGAGAAGAAAGATGTGGAATGGAAAAAAACAAAGATAGCAGTTGGCGAATTATATGAGCAGATAAACAACATTGATTGTCGAAACGTCGATTTACGTTCTGTAAATAAACTGCTCAGAATGGTTAATCGATATCAATTATATATTCCAACAGACGTTTATAATAATCTGATTAATCTTCGAGACGATTACGTTGTTGCAAAGACATCACCGGAGAGTTTCGATATTAAGAAGGAACAACAGATTAAAGATAGGTTGAAGAGATTGTATGACGCCTAAGAAGATTTACAGAACACCAAAGAATTTTTCTGTCTGCTCTGCGAGACAGTTTCTATCATAATTTGAATATATCTTTAGATTGGCGAACTTAAAAGTGCCAGGAGTAGAATTAGATACATTACAAACTGAAAAGGCTGATATTTTAGGTCAGTTGCTGCTATACAAGTTTATTGAATATACGATTCACAAAAGTTGTTTTCATTCACCGATTACTAATTTAAATAGGAATATACTTCTAAAAAACTGATTGGACAAAACAGGCTTCCTCCCTTTTGTCAACGAATTCATGAACAAAAAGAATAGTCAACTAAAGAATGATATTCCGAAGGACTATAATCTTGAATGGAAAGAGGAAGATACAATTTATATAGCACCAATTGTTCTTTCAAAAGATAGTGATGTATATGCAGACAAGGAGGAGGAGATATATCAAAAGATTAGGGCCTATTATAATGCAGACAGTACAGTAGTGGGTACAATAATGTCTTGTTTGTCGGAAGTTGGATCTAATTTCATTCGGCATGCTGAAGAGTCAACTAATTCAGTAATGGTAGCCCGAGGAAATAAGGACTTTTTCGAGTTGGCATGTGCTGATACTGGTATTGGTACAATAACATCTTTACGCCCAGTATTGAATGGGAAATATCAAGTTCATGAAGTCCTGCGAAAGGCATTAGAGCCAGGTGTAACATCAAAACCGGGCACCAACCATTCTGGTTCAGGCTTATGGCTAATAAGTAAATACGTGTCATTTTCAAAAGGTGATCTATTCCTTTTTTCCGAAGGAGCCTTTTGTCACCAAAAGAAAAGTAACTTCAAGATGGGACAATGTGGAAAGTGGAAAGGAACCATCATATATGTTATCATCCCTCTTTATAATAAAGATGCATTAGCTGCAGGGAAGAGAGAGTTAAGTAAACAATATAGTCACGTAAAATTAACGCTGATATGAACGAGTATAGAGTACATATGAATCAGTATAAGCACCTTGTTATTCGTAAGGTTGAAGGTGTTGAAGTTTATAATGATATTAAAAACCATCTGGATGCGGGTGAGGTTGTTATCATTGATTTCTCTGGTATTGATACCATGACAACCTACTTTGCCAAGCAGGTGTTTGGTAGGCTTTATACAGAAATGGGATCAGAAGTTTTTACGATGAATGTAAAGTTTGATAAGCGCTTTATGACAGAAGATTTGGATCTCGTATTAAGAATTGGAATAGCTGGAGCAATTTCTGATTTGCAGAAATAAAAATATCATGCGGCCCCCGGCCTTTACGTGCGGCTATGGTCGCTTTTGGGGGCAGAGGTGCCACCAACAAAACCTAATTGCCCAAGGATAAGTAATAACCATTGAAAGTCACTATTCTTGCCGACTGATCCGTCACACGCCTATATCCTATTAGTAATGGTGTAAGTAAGCATCTGCCACCAATATACGACAAGCACATGGTGTACAATTCCAGCAAGAAACGCGGGCTTGCCAAACCGATGCTCCAAATCAAATACGGTCAATACCTCCTGAAGGTGATTGATGAAATGAAGGGGCGATAAACGCACATTCAGAATAGTTGCTTTTGTCTTGATTATAATAGGGCCTCAGAGGTTAGTAGATTGTTAAACGAACAGTTAACAGATTTGTAATTGCAACGGTAAAAGCGTCAACTAGTCTATTACACACGTCAGAGAGAGAATGAGAGCGATTAAAGATCTTCTTCTGTTTTTATTGGTTTTGCCCATATTCATATCATCTTGTTACGATGATGCTGAATTGTGGGAGCGTATTCGAGACCATGAGTATCGTATTACCAAACTTGAAGATTTTTGTAGTAAGATTAATAGTAATCTCGTTTCTTTACACGAAGTTGTTGTAGCTATACAGGCAAGAGAGTATGTTAAGGATGTCATCCCCATCTATGATGAGGGTCTTTGTATAGGATACACTATCACTTTCAACGGTCGCAATCCAATTACTCTGTTCAACGGGAAGAATGGCACAGATGCTCAAACCCCCATTATCGGGATTAAGAAAGAGGCAGATGGTGCCTGGTATTGGACTCTTAATGGCAATTGGTTGTTAGACGAAAGTGGCTCAAGGGTCATTGCTTCAGGAAAAGATGGAAGAGAAGTAAATGATGGAACTAACGGAATAACCCCTCAACTCAAGATAGAGAACGATTATTGGTGGATTTCATATAATGATGGAGAGAGTTGGGTACAGTTAGGTTTGGCTTTTGATCGGGAAAACAATAACGAGTGCTCTGTTATCAAATCTATTACACAAGACCAGCATTTTGTCACGATTGTATTAGCTAATGGAGAGATTATTCAGCTTACTAAACAGAATTCTGCCCGTTGCCAGTCAGAGAACCCTCACAATATAGAGAATATCGGGGTTCAAGTGTATAAACAAGTAGTTTATAATAGTAACGACTATTCATACACTTGCATCGGATATATGGCGTCAGCATTAGCCAGGCCCTACAATCAGATACCTAATGGCAAGATTATTAAAACTGATGTTGATGCTTCAGCCCAAAGTAGGTATTTAGAATATGCAGATAATGCTGACTATATCAACAGCAACAGTATTCAACTGGATCTATCTTCAGAAAAATATGTGCTTTACAACCTGGAGGGAGACAAAATCTACTATTACCGTATATATAAGGACAATGATCCCTATTTATTACTTAATTCAGGAATGTTCGAGACTTCCGGCTCTATCAGGCAGTTAAAGATAGACACCAGTTCTGGTGCTAATCGGGAATGGCTTAATAATGTGCGAGATATTGGAGGGTGGCAAGTCGGTAATAATCGACGAATTCGATACGGCGTAATATTTCGCGGTCCTGAGTTTAATCATATTAAAGAAGGGGAAGAGAGTATATTAATCAGTGATTCAGGAATAAAAGAATTGAAGCGACTAGGAGTTTCGGCAGAACTTGATCTTAGGACTGTTGCTGAAATCTCTGGTCACGAATATAGCGTTTTAGGTTCTGATGTGGTTTATCTCAATCAACCTGTTGATCAATGGTTCTATCGCTTGAATATTTATTTCCCAGTAAAGAAAAATGCATCATATTATGCGGATGCTATTAGGCATATTCTATCTTGTTTAAGAGAGAATCGCGGGGTGTATATTCATTGCGCTGGTGGATGCGACCGAACAGGTGCACTTTGCGCGATAATAGAAGGCTTGTGCGGTGTTTCAGAGAACGACATCAATCACGATTATGAACTTTCAAATCGCGATAGAAGTAGAGAGTATTATGCATTAGCTAAGGGTGCGAAATATGATGGCGACTTTAAGTTTGCCATGGAGTATATAAAGGGATTAGTTGAGTATAATGGTCATATCTATGTTTTCTATCGACAGTATTATTATGACACAGAAAAAAACGTAGATAATTATCTTCCTGCACCAATTTCGGATGAAGAATTAATCCACGCGTTGAATAATTGTCATCGTGGTACTTTTCAAGATCGGTTTAGGCTGTTAATGAAAATAGGTGGACTCTCTATGCAAGAAATGTTGGAATTAGAATCGTTTCTTTGTTCATGAGTCGGTTAATGGTAGATATGCAAAAGACATTATCCCCGCGCGGAGGGTCCGGCACTTGCCTTTACCCGATAATAAAGGGTGTGAATAAGCAGCCGCTGCTCTCCTGAAGGTGATTGATGAAATGAAGGAGGAGGTTATTTCTGCAACTTTGGATGAATAATCAATTATTAGACAAATATGAAGAATAGTGGAATTGATAAAGTAATTGTCTTGCTGCTATTGATAGTGTCAGCAGCTACTGTTGCCTTGTCGAATGACAATTTTATGACGGCAAATGTCCATTTCTATTTGCTGTTAGGCATTGCTGCTATAGATATTGTGGCTAACAGGTCTTTTTCGTTGTTGACTGTTTGGCTGGCGGGGTTTATCTACATTATATTGAGTGATATTTTACTTTATCATTATCAAGCCAGTGACAATTGGGTTGACTCATTCGTCTTATTGGCGAATGATGCCGTGTTGGCGGGCTACTATTTTTTAAGACCCCAGCAGAAGAATACGTTAACAATTACGAATGAGCATCATGAGGTCCCCTCGCAGTTCGCTTTTGTATCTGTTCTTGTTGTGCTTTATGTGTTTTATTTATACAATCTTGTTCCGAACGCAATACAGTCATTCTTAGTTGGTGGCCGAAAAGTAGAGGATGTGAGTGATAATGTCCTTTTTACAACGTTCCTGGGTGGCTATCACATCTTGCCGCTGGTGATAGCATTCTATATTGTTCGGATAAGACATAAAAGTGCGTGGCTTGCATTACTGTATTCTCTTCCAATTTTTGCCATAGACTTTTTTTCTGGCGATAGATTCCGGTTCATATTTTCAGTAATGCCCTTTTTCCTGGTCTCTTCGATATTACGAATAGATAATTTGAATTTTAAAAGGATGATAACTATTGTTATAGCACTCATTGTTATTGTGGTCAGCGCCGATTATATGCTTCACACACGAAGAACAGGGTTCGGCAAATATGAAAAGACAGTTTCTACAGACGTCAAACATCCCCACGATGACAGCTTCAGTGTAAAAGTTAGTAGTCAATGTTCGCCCGAGGGAACTATCAGGATGATGAATATATTGCATAATCATTTGCAGACACATGAACCAACCTATGGGCTGTCCACGGGATTTGTTTTATATTTTTGGATACCGAGAGTTGTCTGGCCAAGTAAACCAACTATGCTTAATCACTGGTTACCTAGAATGTATATGAATGTAGGAGAGGGCCACTCTACATCCTCTGGCTTTATGGGGGAACCGTACGCAGACTTTGAATACTTTGCGTTTATTGTCTATTTTCTTATAGGTGTTTTACTCAGTAGGGGTAATAACTTGTTGATTAAGTATGACTATGGAAGGGCCCCTGTATACAATTCATTATACGTAAGTCTATTAATCCCGTATGCTTTTTTTGTTGTCCGATCCCCTGTTACAGGAACTTGTTATATCCTAATGCAATGGTTGATGCTTTATCTGTTTAAAAAAGTATTATTTGTGAAAAAAATCAACTAGTTATGATTATTATTCCTTCAGAGGAGATAAAATTTCCCGATTTACACCTTGACACTTTAGGGTTTACCTTCACCTGGAAAGGACATTTTCTCAGAGGTATTTACCATGAATCAGTTGAACTGGCCAAATCCTATTTTGAAACCGGTTTTATTGATGAGGTTGTATCCAAAGGTTTATTTCCTCGAACATGGGTGTCTGAGTTTGAGAATGAGCAATTCGGGATAATATTGGAACATGAAATGTTATCGCCGGTCCTTTATG
>JAGABI010000060.1 GCA_017614715.1 Bacteroidales bacterium
AGACTGTTCGGTCTCTATCTGTTGTGGGAGTTGGAAGTTTGCGAAGGACTGACCTTTGTACGAGAGGACCGGGTCGGACGAACCTCTGGTTTACCGGTTGTGGCGCCAGCCGCACCGCCGGGTATCCACGTTCGGTAAGGATAAGCGCTGAAAGCATCTAAGCGCGAAGCCGGCTTCAAGATGAGATTTCCAAGAGGGTCGTGGGAGACTACCACGTTGATAGGCGGAAGGTGTAAAGGCAGTAATGTCAAAGCCGATCCGTACTAATAGCCCGAAAGCTTCGTGATAAAGAAACAAACGAAGTGACGAAGAGTGAAGAAATATCTCGAAGTCTCTCTCAAAGATATATGGCGAAGGATGGAGTGAAATCCGTCCTTCGAACAAAGAGAAAAATAGGCGGTTATAGCGGTGAGGATCCACCTCTTCCCATCCCGAACAGAGAAGTTAAGCTCACCGGCGCCGATGGTACTGCGACACCATGTGGGAGAGTAGGACGCCGCCGACTTCAAACGAGGCCTGTCAGCATTCGCTGGCAGGCTTTTCTTTTTGAAGCCGGCGGCTACGTCGCCTACAATAATCTGCCCTTGAAAGTTTTCGCAGTTGATTGATTAAGAAGGTATGATGCATATGTATTTCGCCAGAATGTTGCTAATACAGATTGTTATGCTTAACTTTAAGACTAATTCGCTGGCTATATAACTGGTCGTGAATAGTTTTATTACGGTTCTTGATGAACATCTTTATCTATTGATATTAAATTATTTACATTTATATTAGTCTTTTATGATATTCACTTCTTACAAACTGAAAACAAGTAGTTTTCGTCTGTGTCTCTCATTATTACTTCTCTTGATAACATTATTTTGAGGGGGCTACAGTAACCATCTCATCTTGCAATAGTAAATGATATTAATAGTTTAATTGAGAATTAATATGAAACGTATAAGTACGTTGTTTTGCTTTATATTTTTTGGCCTGCTTACACTGGCATCCTGTCAGGAGTCATCGCTGCCAACAGAAGAAACTCTGCCATTTCCTGAGACGGAGGATGAGATATTGGAGTCCATAAAGATGACGTCCTATATTAATTGCCGGGCTCAAGCCATACTCAAGGAGTCACTTGCCGAGTCGTCCGACAAAGATATCATTTTACTCTGTAAAGAGTTGAAATCAATTGACGGCATCATTCAGGCTGATGCTTATCCTGAGGAGGATGTCATTGTCTTGAAGCAACGCGACGGAATTCTAATCAACGTGTTTTTGGATTCATTCCGACAGGCAATAGAGAATGGCGATGACCTTGAAGGGACATCATCCACACATGTTACCACCAAGAGCCCTATCTCGATTAATAATAAAAAATCTATAATAGCTGGTGATGGGAATGCCGGTAAGGCGTTGATTTTGGCACCCCTCTACTCGAAAGATATAGACAAGTTCAAAAACCGTCAATATGCAGAGACCCTTTACAGGAATATGAAGGATGCTCTAGAGAAAAGCGGATATGAAGTGCCAGATCCCCTCACAGATGAGGAAGCCTCTTTTTATCAGTTCTTGCCTGAGAATTTGGCGAAATACGATGTGGTCGTCATTGTTTCTGAAGGGAAAAAGAGCGCAGTCTGGTATTATGATGACAAGAAATCAAAAAAAGAGATGGTTGCCATTCGTACGGGAGAAAAAGTGCCGGAATATGGCGAGGAAGATGGTCTCCCTTTGGATTGGGAAATCTATAAAAAATCATTCGGAGATAAATTTGACAAATTAACAGGCAGCACGTTGAGCTATAGTGAGATACAATACGGAATGATTAAGGACGGAACATATTATTATATGACTCCCCTTTTATTCAAAAAAACTGAAAAGGGTACTCTCAAAGATTCTTGGATTATCATCGGAGCTGAGCACAGTGCATCCAAGTCTGATTTGTATGACGTTTTTTTCTCGGCAGGCGCTGGCGCGTACACAGGTTTGGATGATAAGCTTGGTCGAGACGAAATCTTGTATTTGACCAGCCAGATGGTTTCAACAATGTGCTCTGGTCTTGAATTAGACTCAGCCAACGAACGGGCCAAAGAAACGGCAAAGACTATCAAAGATAAACAGGTGAGTGGTAGGAAGCATCTCCAAAGTCATAAAAAGAATGTAAATAAATTGTATTACCTATACGATTCTACACCATACGAGCTATCTGAAATTCAGGAGGAGGACAAGTCTTTCTCCCTGTATTTCAAAACGCACCCGAGCGTTGCCGAGCGATCTTATGAGGTATTTGTGGATGATGGAAATCTTATTCAATCGGGTAAAATTCCCATCTCGGCGGATTTGACCACCAAAGTTAAATACAATCCGAGAGGCGATGGAGAGTTCAAGTGGTATGTTCAATCCTCAATAGTATCGGAAAGCGGTACACCTCTTGCCTCTTTCCAGTCCGTTACGAAAGACGTGTATGTTAAACCCGACATCCCCGAAAAAAAGCTCTCGATTTCTCCTTCTTCCCTGGTATTTGAAACATATACATTAGGGACAAGCCTAAAGAGCAGATCATTTACTATTACGAATGTAGGTAATACCACCGTACATCTGCAAAAGATAGAATGCCCCACCGGTTTCACTTGTTACCATGGCGACGATATGGTAATCTCTGCGGGATTCCCCCTGAAGCTATTAGTTGATTTTGTCCCGGATGTGGCAGGAGAGTATTCCGGAGAGATTGTCATTTATTCCGATGCGGAGGGCAGTCCTCACACTGTTTCGGTAAGAGGGGTTGCTGTTGAGCCGGAGGAAACATCAATCCCTGTGACGGGTGTGTCTTTGGACCAGACGCAACTTTCGCTGACAGTGGGGAGTGAGCAGGCTCTGAGGGCAATAATAACGCCCAACAATGCCACTAATCAAAAGGTAAGCTGGAAGAGTTCCGATGCTACGGTTGCCAAGGTGGATAATAACGGTTTGGTGACGGCTTTGAAGGAGGGTCCGGCTACTATTACCGTAACAACAGAGGACGGTGGACATACCGCGACTTGCAGGGTTACAGTAAAAGATGTCAACGGACAGCACGAGGGTACTACTGGAGAGGAATGGGATAATTAAAAATGGAGGAAAGAATCATGAGACGCAAACTTTTTGTTTTGATATATCTGCTGTTTGTTCTTTTGATAACAGCATGTATTAACGTCAATGAGGAATTTGACGGCCTTGAAGGTCCTGTCCTTACTTTCCGGACGGTGAGTGATTCACCGGAAACGCGTACTGTGCTAATGAATGACGGTTCCATTCTATGGAATCCGGGGGATGCTATCAAGATTTTTTACGGTGACCAATCAGGAATTTTTGTCTCCACCAACAAAAAACCTGCGTCCAGTGTTACTTTTACAGGTACGTTGGGGCGTGATTTTGCACTTGACGACAACAAAACATTCCTTGCGGTCTATCCCAGTGAGAGGACGTCACCTGAAGTGAATGCAGATGGCACTACATTCAGCGTGGTCATCGCTCCAGATCAGCCTGCTGAGGAGGGCACTTTTGCCAACGATATCTTCCCGAGCGCTGCCCGGAGCAAGAACTTTGACCTGTATTTTTATAACCTTTGTGGCGGAGTGAAGTTCTCCCTTGCCAACAGCGGCGTCAAGAAGGTGGTTTTCCGGGGAAACAATAATGAGCGGCTGGCCGGAATGGCTGTTTTCAAATTCCCGGATAGGAGTGTTCCCAAATTCTCCCATTTCTCCAGTTATTCTAATAACGTAACGCTGACTGCATCCGATGACAAAGAGATGAAGCCGGGGGTCTGGTATTATCTGGCAACTGTCCCCTGCAGTCTTTCCAAAGGCTATACCTTGGAACTACACTATGCAGACGGCCGAGTCGAGGAAATCAGCAGCAACAAGCCGGTGGAGATTAAACGTGCAAAATGGGGAATACTGGCAAATCAGGGCAAGACATCATCTGAGGAGGCCCCTGATGCTATAGATTTGGGCCTCCCTTCAGGTCTGAAGTGGGCCTCCTGCAACCTTGGCGCGAGTGCTTCTGAGGAGTACGGAGATTACTACGCCTGGGGCGAAACGGAGCCAAACAAAAATAATTATTCGTGGGAGACCTACATCTGGTGTAAAGGGAGCGAATCATCGTTGACCAAGTATAATTACAACGACGGGAAATCATCATTGGAACAAGCAGATGATGCTGCATATGTCCGTCTCGGTGGTAAATGGAGAATGCCAACTAAATCCGAATGGCAGGAACTGATTGATAATTGCTCTTGGACAACTAAAACTAACGGTGTTCTGGCCACCAGCAAAAAAACAGGCGCAACAATTTTCTTCCCGTTCTCTGGACAAAAGGATGGGAAAGAGATGATAAAAAAGGGGACTTCTGGCTACTACTGGACTTCAACTTTGAGTCCATTCTCCTCTTTAGCCTGCCTTGGATCCACATCTCCTGATTCTGGAGATGTTTATTTGGATCGTTATAAAGGTATTTCCATTCGGCCTGTGTATGGCGAGGCGAATACTAGTACTGATATTTCAACGCATGAGGCTATTGACCTCGGTTTGACATCTGGCCTGAAGTGGGCAACCTGCAACGTAGGGGCATCTGCTCCTGAGGAGTACGGAGATTTTTTTGCTTGGGGTGAGACGGCGCCGTATTACACAAGTGGACACTCTCAAGACAATCCATGCAGTAATTGGAAAGCCGGCAAGTCTGCCGGTTATGACTGGACGTCATATAAATGGTGCAATGGCTCATTCACTACTCTAGCCAAGTATTGTACAAAGAATGACCACGGCACTGTTGACAATAAGACCGTCCTCGACCCTGAGGATGATGCAGCTAGTGTCAATTGGGGAGGCAACTGGAGAATGCCTACTGATGAAGAGTGGACTGAGCTCAGAACTGAATGCACATGGAAGTGGACTACGCAGAATGGCGTAAAAGGCAGAGTTGCAACTGGCCCCAATGGCAAAAGCATATTCTTGCCCGCTGCTGGCGATTGGTCTTATACCAGCTTCGGCGGAGCTGGCTACCGCGGCTCATACTGGTCTTCCTCCCTCCTTTCGATTGACCCGAGCCGTGCGTGGGACGTGGGCTTTTATTCGGGTGCTGTAAATAGGGGCAGTGCACAAGACCGCATCGATGGATTATCTGTCCGTCCCGTCTCACCTTCCTCAATTAGTGGGATTCGTGTAAAAAGCGTATCGTTAAACAAGACGTCACTTATCCTTGACGAAGGCAGCACTGCGACGTTGATAGTGACGGTGCTTCCGGAAAACGCTACCAACAAAACAGTTACATGGTTAAGCGACAAGCCGTCCTGTGCGACCGTATCCTCTTCAGGCGCTGTAACTGCTGTCTCTTCTGGAACAGCTGTCATCACGGTTACTACGGCAGACGGCGGTTTTACTGCGTCATGCACAGTCAAGGTTAATTCATCTTCTTCATCGGATAATCGTGCCGTTGACCTCGGTCTCCCCTCAGGGCTTAAGTGGGCATCCTGCAACGTAGGTGCATCTGCTCCTGAGGAGTACGGAAATTATTACGCTTGGGGCGAGACCTCACCAAAGACAGATTATTCTTGGTCAACATACATGTGTAGCAATGTTTATCCCCAGTCTGACTACGATATGGTCCTCGATCCCGAGGATGACGCTGCCAGTGTTAATTGGGGTGGCAGTTGGCGTATGCCGACCGCGTCTACTTGGGATGAACTGATAGATGAATGCACATGGACCTGGACCACCCTGAACGGAGTCCGCGGATGGCTTGTCACCGGTCCTAATAATAACAGTATATTCCTGCCCGCTGCTGGCCGTCGGGACGGTACTGGCCTCGACTTTACCGGGTCACAAGGCTATTACTGGTCTTCTGTGCTCAGCTCGGGTAATCTGGACTACTCATGGTGTCTCTTTTTCTATCCAAGCCAGTTCTCAAATTCTGCCAACCGCCGCTATTACGGGCAGTCAGTTCGTCCCGTTTTACCTTCTTCAATTAATGATGTTCGTGTCAAAAGCGTATCACTAAACATAACTTCGCTTACACTTGATGTCGGCGTGACTGTGACACTGACGGCGACTGTATCGCCGGAAAATGCTACAAACAAGAAAGTTACATGGTCTAGCGACAATGTATCTGTAGCGAATGTATCTTCTTCCGGCGTTGTTACGGCCGTTTCTTCAGGCACCGCTGTCATCACGGTCACTACGGCCGATGGCGGCTATACCGCGAAATGCACTGTCAAGATCAATTCATCTTCTTCATCGGATATCCAGGGTGCCGTGGACCTTGGCCTTCCTTCTGGCCTGAAGTGGGCATCCTGCAACGTGGGTGCATCTGCACCCGAAGAATACGGTGATTATTTTGCTTGGGGAGAGACTGAACCGTATTATGAGGTGGGACATGCGCAATCCGATAGTCCTGTATGGAAATCAGGCAAGTCGGCAGGATATAACTGGGCATCATACGGATTGTGCAAAGGATCTACCTCTACTCTCAAAAAGTACTGCACATATAGTGATTATGGTACTGTAGACAACCGCACCGTTTTAGACCCCGAGGATGACGCTGCTTACGTCAACTTGGGTAATAACTGGAGAATGCCCACCAATGCGGATTGGACAGAGTTATGTACAGAGTGCACTTGGACATGGATCACAAGAAACGGCGTTTACGGAAGACTCGTTACTAGCAACACCAACGGCAACAGCATCTTCCTGCCCTCCGCTGGCGGCCGACTCGATAACGAACTATACAATGCGGGTTCTGGTGGCACCTACTGGTCTTCTTCCCTCCGTACGTACGTCCCGTACTGTGCGTGGTACGTCTACTTTGATGAGGAAGAGATCCTCAGGACCGATGGCTACCGCTACGGCGGGTTCTCCATCCGTGCTGTCTCAGAATAAAAGGTAGTCTTGGGCGTGGCCCGGACTGCCAGCTGCCTGGTTTATGCGGGCAGCATCAAAACCTACTGTCATGGGCGTGAGTCCTGAAAATACGGCTTGTGGCCGTCGAAATTCTTGAACGATGACGAAACTTGAAATATGCAGGATGGAAGACGCCAATCCGGGAAGGGTTTACCTCTACCCGGAGGGTGCTTTTTATAAGGCGTACCAGAAGAGCAAATGGCTCCTGCATGGTTTAGACTCACTATTCTTGTCCAGCCAAAGCGCCAGGAGATCTGCGGCAGTTCAACCCGTCCCATGCGACAGTGGGGGCAACTGCGCTGAGAGGTCACGAGCAACCAACCTATGCAAACGTAACAAGTGGATAAACAAAAACCGGCTGGACGTGAAATCCAGCCGGTTTGTCGGGAAGAGGTGACTCGAACACCCGACCTCTGCGTCCCGAACGCAGCGCGCTAGCCAACTGCGCCACTTCCCGAATCGGGACCGCAAATATACAAATGATTTTGATAATTACAATGCTACTTATACAGCCAGGAGGAGATTAGGGATTTGATTTCTGACTGTGTCGGCTCGTCGAAGGTGGATATGCGGGTGCGGTGGCTGCCACCGGGCTGGATATATATGTGATTGGTCTCTGAGTGGCTGTCGCCGGCGCGGACTGCGCTCCACGGGTCATATTCGCCATAGATGAATATGATGTCGCACTTGTTGCGTTTAAGGAAGCGGTCCATCTTGCGGGAGAGTCTGCGGCAGAACCGGATATCCTTTGCGTCCGCGGGGAGGAATATGCGGTGCAGATATCCTTTGGCGCTCTTTATGGTGAGCAGATCCTTGAAAGGCTCAACGTCGTATCCATAATAGCCGAGCTCCTTGGCCGCCATCACAAAGAAGGGGAGGTGGGGATTCGCTATCTGCCAGTAGTCGGGGCCGCTGGTCTTATCCAGGAATGCCAGATATTCTTCATCTGTAGCATCTTTGCCGGGTATGTCTGATACGGGATATCCCCACTGCCAGAAGGCGAATGAGAACTCCAGCGCACACATGTCAAACACCTCGTCCATAGGGATGCGGAATGCGTATCCGTTGGCCTTGCAGAGAGAATCGAGTTTGGGCTGCAGGGTGGCCCGGCGGCGTAGGAACTCCTCCTGGAAGCTGCGCACCGCAGCACGGCTAGCCTCATCGGGCCCGTCGGCAGCTATGAAAGGCTCGTGCCGGCCATCCTCCACGCCGCGGCAGAACGGCCCCACATAAGAGACCGTGAAATCGACATCGTCCGGGTAAAAGGCTCTGAAAATGACGCAGTTCTGCCCGCCTTTGCTGATACCGGTGGATATCCACTTGGCGGGGTATATCGTTTTAAGTTCGCTTATTACGCGGTGCAGGTCGCGCGCCTCGTTCTCTGCCGTAAGGTATTTCCAGTCAATCTCTTCCGGAGCGGACGGCGCAAAGAACCGGTGCTCCACAACCACATTGTTAAGGTTAAAGAGGCGCGAAATCTCGTCGCGGTAGCGCTCGCGGGTGGCGTAATCGGCATTGTATCCTTCCGTTACAAATACGGTGGAGGAGTCGCGGCAGATATCGCCAACAAAGACCCGCTGCAGGAATGTCCCTTTTGAGGGATTCTTGTAGCTGACCGGCTGCTCAAACCAGAGGAGATATTTGGCGTCGAACTGACCCTTGTCCAGAACTTCTACTTTTTTGACAGAGGGGAGTGCCGCAAACTGGCTCTCAAGGCTCTGGGAGAAAGCCCCCGTGGCACAGAATATGCTGGCAATCGCCAGCAGAATAGCTAAACTATACCTTTTCATAAGGCAAATATAACATAATTTGATATCTTTGTAGGATAATCCACTACTGCGCGTGAAGAAGACGCTATTGATATTACTGGTACTTACGGTTGCGGTTTTTGCCGCTGCCGGACGCCGTCCGCATTTCTCCCGCAGCGAGCGCTCTGGCTATCCTATCATCTCGGATACAGTAGTTTATAAGGTCGATTCAACAGGTGCTATTGTGATGGATATGTCGGGCGAACCGGAGGTGGATACTTTGGCAATATGGCAACTGCGCGAGTCGCTGGACACCCTGTCCCAGATTTTCTGGAGCATGGATACCGTCACGCTCCCGTTGATGGATACCCTTATCATGGAGTATGAGGATTCCATCGTCAACAACCTGCCTGGAGAGCGGGAGTTCCGCCAGTGGCGCCGGGATCAGCGTAAGGCATACCGAGACAGCGTAATCCAGAACACGCCGCGCATCCTGGAGAGTTTCGCAATCCCCGATTCACTCTATTACAAGCGCGCGCTGCGCTGGACCCACGATCAGGGTACCAACAAAATTAAGTTTGAAAAGATAGACACCTCCTATAACTACCATTTCTTTGACCTGCCTATCTATAAGAACGATGCGGACGCCACCTACCTTGGTACAGCCGGCTCTGCAAGTTTGCCCACCAACTACTTCAACCGCAAGGATTTTGACATCGCCCCCTTCTTTACCCCGTATATGGATTATTCCTATACGCCGGAGTCGATGCCTTTCTATAACACCAAGACCCCTTATACCGTGCTCTCTTACTGGGGCAACCCCTTTGGAACGACCACCAATGAAGAGGATGACCTCAACCTGATGACCACCCAGAACATCACCCCGGAGCTTAACATCACCCTTGCTTACCAGCGCTACGGCTCTAACGGCCAGCTCAATAACGAGAAGACCAACGACCGCACCTTCTCCATAGGGAGCAACTATATGGGCAAGAAATATGAGATGCACTTTGGCTATATGGGTCAGACTATAGAGCGCAACGAGAACGGCGGTATCCAGGATCCATTCTGGGTGTGCGATACCACTGTGGATGCCAGGTCCATCGATGTGAATCTCACCAATGCCAAGACTGCATTGAAACGCCGGTCGCTCTTTTTGACGCAGTCGCTGGCGGTCCCCATGAACTTCTTCCGCAAGAATGCCGATTCCCTTGCGGTGGGGCAGGGCACTGTTATCTATCTGGGACACAGTTTAGAATGGTCAAAATACACCAAGCTCTATACCGACGAGATCTCCAGTTCAGATAAAGTGGGCAGTGCCTTCTATCGCGAACAGTTCAACATCTTCACCAACGCCAGCCACGACAGCCTCGCTGTAAACCGGCTGGAGAACAAACTGTTCGTCACCCTCCAGCCATTTGGACCTGATGCTATAGTCTCCACAATAAACGGCGGCTTTGGCGTACAATCCCTCAAACTGTACAGTTACCAACCGAGTGACTTTATTACAGGGGTAAAGCCCACGAGCCAGTTCAATACCTATGTGTATGGCGGCGCTGATGGCAAGTTCCGCAAGTATTTTGCATGGGACGCTTCCGGCAGAATGAATCTGACCGGTTACTATTCCGGCGATATGAACCTGCAGGGGAATGTCCGCTTCTCTATGTTCCCTATCCGCGACGGAATCCATCTCACGGGCCATATAGAGACGGCGGTCAAGACTCCGCATCCCTTCCAGAAGTCGGTTCTCTTCAATCACCATAAGTGGGAATACGACCTTAAAAAGACCACCGAGAGCCGCCTGACGGGCGAGTTGAGCATCCCGAGGCTGAATCTCAAGGCCTTTGTGGGGTATGCGCTGCTCACAAATATGCTATATTACAATGAGACGGCCACCATTACCCAGGCGGAATCGCCGGTGCATGTGCTTACCGGATACCTTACCGAGGATATAAAGCTGGGGCCGCTCCATCTGGACAACCGGGTGCTCTATCAGGTGAGCAGCGACACCGAGGTTCTGCCGCTCCCCAAACTGACGCTTAACCTGCGCTACTACATTCAATTCAACGTGGTCAAGAACGTAATGACCATGCAGATAGGCGCCAACGGCATAATGTATTCCAAGTACTATCTGCAGGCCTACGAGCCCGACCTCGGTGTGTTCTATAACCAGAAAGAGAGGGAGTGGGGCAACAACCCGTATGTGGATGCATTCGTGAACATCCAGTGGAAACGGGCAAGCCTCTTTGCAAAGTATTGCAACGTGCTGCATCCTCTCACCAAAGGCGACTATTTCTCTGCATTCAACTACATCAGACCTTCAGAAGTGTTCAAGTTTGGTCTGTACTGGCCGTTCTATGTCGAATAACCATACACTGCATCTTTCAGGGTGCATTGTACTGACCCTGATTTTGGCGGCATTGGCGGGGATGCAGCCCCAGGCGATAGTGGCCGATACTTTCGACGACTATATCATCCACCAGGACTCCCTCAATTGCGTGATAGCGCTCAGCGGGCATCCAGGCGAGAAGGAGGACAGGAGCGTGGGACTTAACCGCGACATGCTCCAGTATTTTGGGGACTTTGCCAACGTGGATGTGGATATCGTGCCGGACAATTGCGACATTACCTATCTGGACAGCCTCAAGGATGGCAAGGTGGACATAGTTGTGATGGCATATCCGGAGGAGAACATTGCGGAGAGCGACATTGAAAAAATACTGGTATCCAATCTTATAAGGAATAATATCCACTGGGCGATGTCGTCCAGGGATCCGCACCTGCTGCTGATGGTGAACATCTGGCTGGACGATTTCAAGGGGAGCCGTCTGTACAAACGTACCGTGGCCCGCCAGTACCGCACCTACAGCCGTCCGCGCATCAATCCGGAGACCGGGCAGGTCTCTCCGTTCGACGACCTGATAAAACAGTATTCCCAGAAGACCGGCATCGACTGGCTGCTACTGGCTTCGCTTATGTATCAGGAGAGCCAGTATTTCGTGGGTGCTGAATATAAAGAGGCGAAGGGCCTGATGCAGGTGAACGACGTCACCGCAGCCCGCTACGGCGTGAGCGACCTATTCAGCCCTGAGGGCAACATCAAGGCGGGGAGCTACCACCTCCGCTACCTGATGAATATTTATCGTCAGGAGGGGCTCGATTCGCTCAACGTGATAAAGTTTGCCCTGGCCGCGTACAATGCCGGCGACGGTCGCATAGAACAGTGCCGCAATCATGCCCTGAGCGAGGGTAAGAACCCCAACGACTGGGAGGAGGTGGTCACAACCTTTGCTACCAACAATAAATTCATAGGACGTACCACCACGGCGTATGTGCGTGATATAATTGCCCGCTGGGAGGATCTCCGCGAATCTGTCCATTAAAGGTATGAATGTATTCAGGTTCATAGGCCGCAAGATCCGCAGCGGGGCGGGGCAGGAGTCGCGTAACGACCGGATGGGGTCTGTGAGTTCCACAATTGGCCTGGTGTCGGTAGCGCTCAGCATTATGGTCATAATAATCTCCATTTGCGTGGTGCTGGGATTCCGGAGGGAAATCCGCTCCAAGACGTCGGCTTTTATGGGCTCCCTGGCGCTGGTTGCACCCGGTCAGACCCCGATGAACGACCGCTATCCCTTTACGGACTCCATATCGTTTCTGGGCAAGCTGGATTTGGTTCCGGGTGTCGATTACCACCAGAGGGTAGCATATTGCTCCGGGATGCTTAAGACTGCAGACAATATCTTCGGGGTTCATTTCAAAGGTGTTGATTCGCTTTATAACTTTAATTTCTTTGGCGAAAATCTCACCGGCGGGGAGTTGCCAAAGTTCAATGACCGCATATCGTCTTCAATATTGCTGGCAGAGAGGCTCGCCCGCCAGATGGGCTATGGGGTGGGAGATGAGGTGACCGCATATTTCATTGGGGAGGAAGTGAAGGTCCGCAAGTTCTTGATAGCCGGACTGTTTGACGCCCAGCTGGAGAACCTGGACAACTCTATGGTTATCTGTGATATCCGCCAGGTGCAGAGGATAAACGGCTGGGATAACGATGAAGTTTCTTCCATAGAGATCATGCTCAAGAATTCCGCCGACATAGAACAGAAGAGGGACCAGGTAGGTGATATTGTGTATGATTATAGCAGCGAAGATGATCCGGCGCTGTTCGTGACCAGCGTCAAGCAACTGTTCCCGAATCTTTTCGACTGGCTTAACCTGCTTGATTTCAATGTGGTGGCTATACTGCTGCTGATGATTGTGGTGGCGGGTTTCAATATGATTTCTGCACTGCTGATAATACTGTTCCGGAATATTTCATCCATCGGGCTGCTCAAGGCAATGGGTATGACATCCTCCGGGGTGGGCAAGGTGTTCAGGTATATCGCCCTTAACATAGTGGGCAAGGGGCTGGTCATAGGTACGAGTGCCGCCCTGGTGCTGTGTGCCGTGCAGAAGTACATCAAAGTAATCTCGCTGGATCCGGAGAATTACTTTGTAAAGTATGTCCCGATAGAATTTAACTTTGGATATATATTGCTGGCCAACGTACTGGCGCTGGTGCTGATTATGCTGATTCTCTCGCTCACTTCGCGGTTCATAGCAAACGTCAGCCCGGACAAGACAATGCGTGCGGCATAAACGGTTTTGCGATGGAAACACTGAAGGCTTTATTCAGGGATTATTTTGGTGCCGAGGCTGCCAGTTGTGAGAAACTGGCCGCGTCCGGTGGGTATCGCACATACTTCAGGCTCAAGGCGGCCGACGGACGCAGTGCCATCGGTACCATAGGGACTGTGGCAGAGGAGAACAGGGCGTTCCTTACTATCGCCCGCCACTTCGCCTCCAAGGAGTTGAATGTCCCCCGGGTGCTTAAAGTAAGTGAAGATGGGATGAAGTATCTTCAGGCCGATCTGGGGGATGTTTCTCTCTACAGCGCTATCGCAGAGGGTCGCAAAACCGGCGATTATTCTGCTGCAGAGCGCGATCTGCTGGAAAAGACGGTCGCATACCTGCCCAAGCTGCAATTCGAGGGTGGTGAGGGCCTTGATTTCTCTGTCTGCTATCCGCAGAGCAGTTTTGACCGCCGCAATATCCTCTTTGACCTTAACTATTTCAAATACGATTATCTCAAGCTGACCGGCGTCCCGTTTGACGAGATTGCCCTGCAGGACGATTTTGAACGCCTGGCCGATGACCTGCTTGCGGCAGATTGCCCCGCAGGCTTTATGTATCGCGATTTCCAGGGGCGCAATGTGATGCTCTGTGACGGCCAGCCCTGGTTCATTGACTTCCAGGGGGGGCGGCGCGGCCCCGTGTGCTACGATCTGGCCTCTTTTGTATGGCAGGCATCTGCACACTATCCGGCCGCTCTGAGGGAGGACCTTGTGAATGCCTACGTCAAAGCCGCACGTCCCTATGCCGATCTGGACAATGACACTTTCCGTGCGACGCTGCGCTTGTTTGTACTTTTCCGCACTTTGCAGGTGCTTGGCGCCTACGGCTTCCGCGGCTATATAGAGAAGAAGGGGTATTTTATTGCCAGCGTGCCGTATGCTCTTGCCAATGTGGCTTCAATAATTGACGACGGCTATCGCGCCCGCTATCCGCAGCTCTGCGGTGTGCTGGACGCCCTTTCGCAATCTGTGCGGCTGGATGAATCATCTGTAGAAGACGGGCGCCTTACGGTAGAGGTCACGAGTTTCTCCTTCCGCCAGGGAGTGCCTGCCGATAAGAGCGGCAACGGCGGCGGGTATGTGTTTGACTGCCGCTCGCTTGCGAACCCAGGACGATATGAACCGTACAAAAAGTTCAACGGGCTCGATGCCAATGTGATTGAGTTCCTTGAGAAGGATGGTGGCATTCTGGTGTTCCTGGAGCAGGTCAAGACGCTGGTGTTCCCGCATATAGATAAGTTTATAGAACGTGGCTTCACCCACATGATGGTGTCGTTTGGCTGTACCGGTGGCCAGCACCGCTCTGTATATTCTGCACAGCATTTTGCAGAGGCGGTCGCCGCCGCGTATGATGTGAACGTGATTGTCCGCCACACCGCAATAAACGTCACTAAACGTTTAAAATAGCCCATGAAAGCATTCATACTTGCCGCAGGACTGGGGGAGCGGTTGAGACCCCTGACCAACAATAAACCCAAGGCGCTTGTAAAAGTGGCGGGTATGACCATGCTTGAGCGTACCATCCGTAACCTGGCCAGCTCCGGTTTCAGGAGTTTTGTGGTCAACATCCATTATTACGGGGAGCAGATCATTGACTTTTTGGCAGAGCATGACAATTTTGGCTATGATATAAAGATATCCGATGAGCGCGACCTGCTGCGCGATACCGGCGGGGCATTGAAACATGCCGCTCCGCTTCTTAAGGGTGAGGGTAAGTTCTTGATTCATAATGTGGATGTCGTGACAAACCTGGACATGCCTTGGTTTGTGGGGCGGTCTCTGGTCTCCGACGCTGATGCTACGTTACTTGTAAGCGACCGCGACACAAAACGTTATCTATTGTTCGACGATGAAGACCTGCTGGTAGGCTGGACCAACGTCGCAACTGGTGAGGTTAAATCCCCCTTCAAGGGGCTCTGCGTGGATGCCTGCAAGAAAAAAGCGTTCTCAGGGATACACGTTTTCTCCAACGGGATGCTCTCGCTTATGCCCACCTGGCCAGAAAAATTCTCGATTATAGATTTCTATCTTGAACTGTGCCGCAGCTACAAGATTGAGGCGGTGGAGTATCCTTCTTTTCAAATGAAAGACCTCGGAACACCAGAAGCAGTGGCAGGTTTCAAGGAATTTTAGCTTTGGTGCATTTCTTGCAGTAAAAAAGTGCTGCAAATAAGTTTTTTTACTTATTTTCGCAGGTTGGAAAAGCAATAAAAAATAGTAATTATATAAGCTCATAATATGGCAAAGATAGATCTTACAAAGTATGGCATCACGGGTTCTACCGTGATAGCTCACAACCCTTCTTATGAATTCCTCTTTGAGGAGGAGATGAAGCCTGGCCTGACCGGTTTTGACAAGGGTCAGCTCACCGAACTGGACGCTGTTAACGTAATGACTGGTATCTTTACCGGCCGTTCGCCCAAAGACAAGTACATCGTTAAGGATGCACAGAGCGAGGACAAGGTATGGTGGCCTACAGAGGACTATCCTAACGACAACCACCCCATGAGTGAAGAGGTCTGGGCCAAGGTTAAAGAGATTGCTATCAAGGAGCTGAGCAACAAGAACCTGTATGTAATGGACGCATACTGTGGTGCCAACGAGGCTACCCGCCTGAGAGTCCGTTTCATCGTTGAGGTGGCTTGGCAGGCACACTTCGTGAAGAATATGTTCATCCAGCCTACCGCTGAGGAGCTGGAGAAGTTCGAGCCTAACTTCGTGATTTATAACGCATCCAAGGCCAAGATTGAGAACTTCAAAGAGCTGGGTCTTCGTTCAGAGACCTGTGCTGCTTTCAATACTACCAGCCGTGAGCAGGTTATCATCAACACCTGGTACGGCGGTGAGATGAAGAAGGGTATGTTCTCCATGATGAACTACTACCTCCCTCTGCAGGGTATTGCATCTATGCACTGCTCCGCAAACACCGATATGGAAGGTAAGAACACCGCCATCTTCTTCGGCCTCTCCGGCACCGGCAAGACCACCCTTTCCACCGACCCCAAACGCCTACTCATCGGTGATGACGAGCACGGCTGGGACGATGAGGGCGTGTTCAACTTTGAAGGCGGCTGCTACGCAAAGGTCATCAACCTCTCCAAAGAGAATGAGCCCGACATCTACGGTGCCATCAAGCGCGACGCCCTCCTGGAGAACGTTACCGTTGATGAGGCAGGCAAGATTGATTTCGCAGACAAGAGCGTTACAGAGAATACCCGCGTAAGCTATCCTATCGAGCATATCGAGAAGATTGCCAAGAAGGTGAACGGCAAGAGCGCCGGCCCCGAGGCAAAGAACGTAATTTTCCTGAGCGCCGATGCATTTGGCGTGCTTCCTCCGGTTAGCATCCTGACCCCCGAGCAGACCAAGTATTACTTCCTGAGCGGTTTCACCGCTAAGCTCGCAGGTACCGAGCGCGGCATCACAGAGCCGACCCCGACCTTCAGCGCATGCTTTGGCCAGGCATTCCTCGAGCTGCATCCTACCAAGTATGCAGAGGAACTGGTTAAGAAGATGGAGAAGAGTGGTGCCAAGGCATACCTGGTTAACACCGGCTGGAATGGTACCGGCAAGCGTATCAGCATCCCCGATACCCGCGGTATCATAGATGCAATCCTGGACGGCAGCATCCTCAAGGCTCCCACCAAGAAGATCCCGTTCTTCGATTTCGAGGTGCCCACCGCACTGCCCAACGTCAACCCCGCAATCCTTGACCCTCGCGACACCTATGCGGATGCAGCAGAGTGGGAGGCAAAGGCAAAGGATCTCGCAGGCCGCTTCCAGAAGAACTTTGTGAAGTACTGCGGTAACGAAGCCGGCAAAGCCCTCGTCGCAGCCGGTCCCCAGCTGTAATTCAGAACATACATACTTACAATAAAAACCACCCGCCCCGGATCCCTCCAAGGCGGGTGGTTTTGTTTCTATTGTCTTATTCAAAAACCGATTCGCTTCCGTGGCTGATTCTTTTTCTCCTCCAGCCGTATTGATAGGTCGCCGAGGGCAAGATATAAGCTGTCCAATTCTTTGCGGACATCTTCAGACAGGTCGTTAACTGCACCAAGGTTTTCCTCTTGTCGAAGTTCTAAAAGATCAACCTTTGCTCTGAGTTCCCTCAACTCGGCAGACAGGTTGGATGCTGCCAGTAAATACTCTCTCACCTGCACGAACGCACGCATAATGGCAATGTTGGCTGCGATGGCGACGTCACTATTTAAAAGCCCTGATAGCATAGCTACACCTTGTTCCGTAAAGGCCATTGGTAAAGTCCTGCGCCCGCCCCAACTTGAGGTCACAATTTGTGACCTCAAGTTTGCAACATCCTTGTTTTCAAGTTCAAACATGAAGTCTGGCGGAAATCTTCTGATATTCCTTCGGACAGCTTGTTTTAAGACCTTTGTTTCTACTTGGTACAACCTCGCCAGATCAAAATCCAACATCACCTTCTTCCCGCGAATCTCATAAATCAGATTCTGAATCATAATAATCTCGTCACTCATTGTCAATTTAATTATAATATTGTAAGTCCCCGTCAAATATAGTACAATGAAAAGGGTTTGGTAACTCAAGGCATGCCGTCGTAATCAAATATTTACGTTTCTAAAAAGGAGCATCTGAATATGAAATGAGTAAAAACAGTATGGCGATTTCAAAATAGTATAAGATCATATGATTTTTCCTGAATAACGGTGGAAGAGTGCTGTAGCCAAAGGACGCCACTCGCTCTGTTCTGCCAAGATGGAACATAGGTGATAGCAGTACACTGAATAAACCATTTCTGTTTTGACCTCACAACAATGTAACATTTGAGAAATTGTCGCACGTGTTTGCACATGTCGCAGTAAATTGCACTGACAGAATTTGTTTGCAACTAAATTGTAGTTACATTTGCCTAATGGAGATATAGAACTATGAATACATTAAAATATAAAGGGTATATAGGTTCTGTTGCTTATAGTGAAGCCGACAAAGTATTTTTTGGCAAAATAGAAGGGATAGATGGCTTGGTAAATTACGAGGGGGAATCGGTGGCAGAACTTACAGCTGCATTTGAGCAAGCTGTCGATGATTATCTCATTTTTTGTGAAGAACATGGGGTAAAGCTTGACAAGAGTTACACGGGAACATTTAATGTCCGTGTCTCACCGGTTACCCATCGCGAACTAGCACTATTGGCCAGGGCGGCAGGTGTTTCTATCAATGCATTTGTGAAACAGGTGCTGGATGAGGCGGTGAGACAACCTTTGTCAGAGCATAGCCATGGCATAGATTATTATGGCAATGATAGGGGCGTTGCCTGTCTGGCTGAACCAGCAAGCCATAGTTATGGTGATATGACCACAATCACCTTACGTCTTCCCGCGAAGGATGTGAAATTCGCGAAAGATCTTGCTGAGAGAATGTCTTGGAAAGCAGAGGCGGCAGATTAAGTGGATTAGTGAAAAATAGTTACCTTTGGAGAGATAGCCCATAAGTATGTTAGCGACGCTGAAGAAATATTGGGGGTATGAGGGATTCAGGCCAAAGCAGGAGGAGATTATCTCGGAGGCTTTGGCGGGGAGAGATGTGTTGGCGCTGATGCCGACGGGAGGCGGGAAGAGCGTATGCTTCCAGGTGCCTGCCCTTATGAAGGAAGGGATCTGCATAGTGGTGTCGCCGCTGATTGCGCTTATGAAAGACCAGGTGGAGAATCTGCGGAACAGGGGGATTCCGGCGCTGCTGGTGTGCGCGGGGATGAGCTACCGCGAGATAGACGCCACGCTGGACAATGCCGTATATGGTGACTACAAGTTTCTCTATGTTTCTCCTGAACGTCTGAGAACCGACCTTTTCCTTGCCCGCGCCGCAAAAATGAACATCAACTATCTGGTTGTGGATGAGGCGCACTGCATCTCGCAGTGGGGTTACGACTTCCGCCCGGAATACCTTATGATAAGCGAAGTCCGCAGCAAGATTGCCGGTACCGCATTCCCTTCAAAAGTGCCGGTGATTGCCCTCACCGCTACGGCTACGCAGGATGTGGCAGAGGATATAATGGCCAGGCTGGGCTTTGAAAAGCCAAATCTGCTGGTGAGCGGCTTTGAGCGGCCAAACCTCTCTTACAGCGCCCGCAAGTGCGAGAACAAGCTGGGGCAACTGCTAAAAGTTTGCAATGGCGTCAAGGGCTCCGGAATAGTGTATGTCGCCCGGCGGCGCACAGCGGAGGAGGTCACAGCTTTCCTAACAAGCCAGGGGGTTGATGCCGCTGCATATCATGCCGGGATGAACGGCAAAGTGCGAGCTGCGGTGCAGGATGCGTGGAAGAAGGGGGAGAAGCGGGTGATTGTCTCTACCAACGCGTTCGGAATGGGCATTGACAAGGGTGATGTGAGATTTGTCTGTCATTACGATATGCCGCAGTCGCCGGAGGCATACTTCCAGGAGGCGGGGCGTGCCGGCCGCGACGGAAAAAAGTCATACGCTCTTCTGATATGGAACTCCACCGATCTAACCCGTCTGGCGCAGATTCTTCAGACTACATATCCGCCGTTGGATTATATAAAAGACATTTATCAGAAAGTCCACAACTTCTTGAAGATACCCTACGAAGAGGGGCGCGACAGGGGCTATAAGTTTGACCTCGCGGCGTTTGCAAAGCAGTACAAGTTGCAGGCATCCAAAGCGTACTACGCAATTAAGTATATAGAAATGTCGGGTTACTGGACGCTGACGGAGGAACTGGAAATCCCCTCAAAGATATCGATGGCCGTATCCCGCGACGAACTGTATGGAATTCAGCTGGGGAGCGCAGAGACAGACGCTTTTTTGAAAGTGCTGATGCGGATGTACGAGGGCCTTTTCAGCGGCTATGTGTCTATAGACGAAGAGCGTATCGCATCAGTGGGGAAATACTCTGTCCTTGCGGTGGAAAGCAAACTCAAGTGGTTGGCGTCCAGAAAGATAATCCATTATATTCCCAAGATCAAGTCGCCAGTGTTATACCTGGCCACAGAACGGCTCTATCCTGAGAACCTGCGGCTGGACAAGACAGAATACGACAGCCGTGTGGCGCGCAGCAAAGCACGTCAGGATGCCATTGCCAATTATGTTCAGAACGAGGGCCGTTGCCGCAGCCAGATGCTATTGAAATACTTCGGTCAGAAAAGCGCCCCCTGCGGCGTCTGCGACTGGTGCATCTCCCACAGGTAGACGGGCAGAGACCTTCCGCTTGCAAATGGTTTGTTGCTAACTCTGCGTTCGGCTCCCCTCCATAATACCGGGCTCCGCCCGAACCCGCCGCTCCGGCTTTGCCATTTCACATTCTGCCCTGCTCAGCCTTCGCTATCGCCTGCTGGCGATAACGCCTATGCTCGGGGACTCGCTTCGCTCAGACATCCCTCGCATGGCCGGCGTTTTTTTCGATACGGGCCGCCATGCTCGCTAAATCGTCATACAAACACCTTTGGTGTTCGATGACTCTTTGGCTCTCACGGCAACGCCTCACTCCGAAAATCGCACAAACCATTTCAAGCTACGGCTGTCTCTGCCCGTCGCGCAGTCGTAGGTCGGCACTTGCCTCAAAGAAACCGTGGGCGCCCGTGCCCTCGTAAAACGGGAGGGGCCCGCAAGATGCTAGTTATCGCGTAGCGATGACGTGGCAGGTTGTGGGAGGGATGAAGTGAGCGTAGCGAACGGAAGTTTCTGGAGGTAAGTGCCGCCGCAGCATAGCGACGGCACTTTGCAGGTTTGGTGCGGTTACAAACTTTAATGGCAAGTGTCAATAACGTCCATTGAGCCAGGACGTTATGCGCAAATAAGACCATTTTTGACAGTAACGTCCGTGTTTTGGGGACGTTATCAACACCTCGATGAGAAATGCTAGAAATACAGTCTTATTCTGATTTCTGGCGTGGAGGCTACATCTTTGTGTATCAGTATATTATACAATGTTGCTTGAGTAAAAATGCGCAAGCGATATGTGGTAAAGTGTTGATAGTCAGGGTGGAATCTGCCACGCGGGAATTGGATGATAGGTCGGAAGGCCGCCGCAGCATAGCGACGGGTAAACTATACTGCGGGATAGCCGACGGTTTGGACCAGGGTGATGATATGTCCTTGAGGGAGGGCGAGGCGCTCTGCGAGTTCTTCTTTGGGGACCAGGGCGCGGGCTACGGTAGAGAGCCCCTCCGAGGCGCAGAACAGATAGATATTCTCGCAGATGAAGCCGGTATCGGCATAAGTAGCTTCAATAATGCCCTGCGGCGTTTTGCCGGTAATCTTGGTGGTATTGGAAACCAGAGCGATTTCTACAGGGGCCTGACCCACAAACGGCTGAGTGCCGGTTGCGGCGCGCAAATCGGCGGCAAAGAGCAGATGCAGCGAATGTTCAACCGCATCGTAGCGGTAAATCCCCGATTTGAGGAAGACATACAACTCAATCTCCTGGCGGTTGTGAGAAGAGGGGGCTGTGCGCCCCTTGGTGCGGTTGATGCCCCATGCGGCCCAAAGCAGGTCAGAGAGAGTCTGAATATCCAGCTCGCGGCTGGTGTCAAAATCGCGCGAACTGCGGCGGGCGGCAATCACCTCCATAAAAGGTTTGCCACCAGTGCGGCGCGCAGCGGGAAGAACAATTGTGCCAGGTGCGTCCATATCGCTATAAAATGTTCATTGACTGTTCTTTAATCTTCTCGAGCTCCGCCTTCATCTTGACCACGATCTTCTGGATCTCCGCATGGTTTGCCTTGCTGCCCAGGGTATTGATTTCACGCCCCATCTCCTGCGCAATGAAGCCCAGTTTCTTGCCTGGGAACTCCTCGCTGTCCATAGTCTCGCGGAAATAGCGGCAGTGCTGGCGCAGACGGACCTTCTCCTCGTTAATATCGAGCTTGTCAATATAGAAGATAATCTCCTGCTCCAGGCGGTTGCTGTCCACCTGGACCTTGAGTTCTTCAATACGGGCATCGATGCGCTGGCGTACGGCCGCAATGCGCTCTTTCTCAAACTCTTCTACCATCGGGATATAGTTCTCGATGCTCTCCATGTTGGCAGTGACGTCGCGCCTGAGGGTCGCCCCCTCTGTGGTGCGGAAATCGTCCAGATTCTCCACCGCCTGCTTGATTGCTCCAAAAAGCTGCTCCCAACACTCGCCGGTGAAATCTTCCCTGGCAGTTTCATACACGTCGCTCATCCTGAGCACGCTTGCCAGTATGGGGGCGCTGTACTCGCCGCAGATGGCGTTATACCATTTAGTGTCGTTCAGCGCACCGTCAATCTGTGAAAGATATGCACGTAAAACATCCTTGTTAAGGATAGAGGCGGCAGAACTGCAAGCACCTTTCTCGGTGGTGATGAAAAGGTCAATCGTGCCGCGGTTCAGCTTGCCAGCTATCAGCTGCCGCACCTCCATCTCCTTCTCGCGCGGAATCAGGGAAGTTTTGAGAGTGATGTCGGCCGCCTTGGAGTTGAGCGAGCGTATCTCTACTATATACTTTACGTTGTTGATGGTGGTTTCGGCCTTGCCGTAGCCAGTCATTGATTTGAGCATCTTCTTGCAGATATAGAATTGAGAGGGCAAAAATAGTAAAAATTGCCCCTTTTTTGCTACTTTTGTAACCTATATGTGAATGAGCTATGGAAGAACAACAACGTACCAATAATTTTCTCGAGGACATCATAGAGGCCGATCTGGCCAGCGGCAAGCATAAATCCATAATGACCCGCTTCCCGCCGGAGCCCAACGGCTACCTGCACATAGGTCATGCAAAGAGTATCTGCCTGAACTTTGGCCTGGCCAAGAAGTATGGCGGCAAGACCAATCTGCGCTTTGACGATACCAACCCCGTGAAAGAAGATACAGAGTATGTAGATTCCATAAAAGAGGATATCAAGTGGCTCGGTTTTGAGTGGGCCAATGAGTTCTATGCATCGGACTACTTCGATCAGCTTTACGAATGGGCCAAGGTGTTGATCAAGAAGGGATTGGCGTATGTAGATGACCAGACTCAGGAGGAAATCAGGCAAGGCCGCGGCACCGTGACCCAGCCCGGCAAGGAGAGCCCCTGGCGCAACCGCAGCGTAGAGGAGAACCTCCGGCTGTTTGAAGAGATGAAAGAGGGCAAATGTCCCGACGGCGCCAAGGTGCTGCGCGCAAAGATTGATATGGCGCACCCCAACATGCTGTTCCGCGACCCTCTGATGTACCGCATCATTCACGCTGAGCACCACCGCACCGGCAACAAATGGTGCATCTATCCGATGTACGATTATGCCCACGGCGAGTGCGACTCCATCGAGAACATCACTCACTCTATCTGCACCCTGGAGTTTGACGTACACCGTCCGCTCTACGACTGGTTCATAGAGAAACTTGAGATATTCCCGAGCCATCAGTACGAGTTTGCCCGCTTGAATCTCACCTATACCGTGATGAGCAAGCGCAAGCTTCTGGAACTGGTGAAGAACGGCTACGTAGAGGGGTGGGATGACCCCCGTATGCCAACCATCTGCGGTATCCGCCGCAGAGGCTATACCCCCGAATCTATCCGTATGTTCGCCGACAAGGTGGGCGTGGCAAAACGCGATAATATAATTGACCTCTCCCTGATGGAGTGGTGCCTGCGTCAGGACCTGAACGAGCGCGCCAACCGCTATATGGCGGTGCTCGACCCCATCAAGCTGGTGATTGACAACTGGGAAGAGGGCAAGGTGGAGTGGTTTGAGGCTCCCCTGAATCCCGCCGACCCCGATGGTGCAAAACGCCGCATCCCCTTCACAAAAGAGCTCTACATCGAGCGTGAAGATTTTATGGAGGATGCTCCCAAGAAGTATTTCCGCCTGAAACCCGACGGCGAAGTGCGCCTCAAATATACCTATATTGTCAAGTGCGTATCGTTTGAGAAGGATGCCGACGGCAATGTCACCACAGTACATTGCGAGGTGGATCCCACCTCCAAGCCGGGTGCCGGCGAGTGGCGCAGCGTAAAGGGTACCATCCACTGGGTATCTCAAGAATACGCAAAACCCATCGAGGCCCGCATCTTTGACACCCTGTTTACAGAGGAGCAGATGGGCGCAATTCCGGAAGGTGTGGATTACAAAGATTATCTCAATCCCAACTCGCTGGTTGTGAAGACTGCATACGCAGAGCCTGCGCTGCTGGATGATTGCAGCGGCATCGCAGTTCAGTTTGAGAGGGTGGGTTACTTCTATCACGACCCCAAGAACGGCGCCTGGAACAAGGCTACCGGCCTGAGGGATTCGTTCAAGATTAAATAGTTTTCCTGAGGGTTGCAGAGGCGTCCAGGGCAACAACGCTCCGGGCGCTGACAATCACCGGGAAAATATCCAGTTTATCTATATGGGGTGCAACCGCGCACAAAGCAGATAGCCGGCGCAGAGTGTCGGTGAAAATGACTTCGTTTATCTGGAAATCCCCCTTTACCCGCTGGTAAATCTCGGTGGCCTCGACTTTTGTGACAGGCAGGGTGCAGTAAACAAACCGGGTGGGTTTGGTGTCCTCCGGAGTGATTGCCCCGCATACCACAAGGTGCCCCAAACCATCTTTATGGCGTATGCCGAGGTATGTAACTGCACCGGAGAGGGCAGGGCTGATAAGGATACCCTTGGAGTTTTGATCCCGCATCAGGCGGCCGAATTCCAGTCGCATGGTGTTGCGGTCGGTAATGCTCTCTACAACCTCAGATTTGTCGGCTTCATAAACAGAAACCGTTTTCATATTAATGGGGAAGCCGATATCGGTGACGGCCACGCGGGCCTCTTCCAGATCTGTCACTATAAAAGTGCGCTCTCGGCTGATGCCGATTGCATCCAGCAGTCGGAGTGAATCCTCTTTTGACAGGGCAAGCGAGGAGGCCCCGCCTATAACCTCGTTTATAATCTCTTTGTCAACAGGGGGATTGACTGCGGTACCGCCTTGACTCTCAATCAGGTTCTGCTGGGTTGTTGCGGGAATTCTTATCATAAAGTCAAAATTAATAGAAATTTATTATCTTTGTACTAATATGAGAAACATTCTTGAATACGATTCTGTGGAGCTCAGTCCCAACGGCAGAGACGTGATTATTCTGGATCAGTCCCTGCTGCCGAATCAGGAGAAGTTTCTCCATCTTACCACTGCAGAGCAGGTTTTCTACGCAATCACGTTGCTCAAGGTGCGCGGTGCACCCGCAATAGGTATCGCGGGCGCATTTGGCCTGGCGATGTGTATGAACCGTTTCCGCGCGCGCAACCTTCAATCCTTTGACAAGGAGTTCCTGCGGGTAAAGCGTTACCTCTATATTTCGCGGCCTACGGCAGTGAGCCTTACCTGGACGCTGGACCGAATGGAGCGCTGTTATTATGAGGCTCTTGAGGAGACCAAGGATATGGCTGCCGACGCCGCCATCAAGCAGGTAAAGGAGCGTCTCACTGCCGAGGCGCGGGCCATCAAGCTGGAAGATGTCCAGAAGTGCCTTGCCATATCGGAGGCGGGTTTCTCGCTGCTCAAACCGGGCATCGGTATTTTGACTTATTGCAACGCCGGCCATCTGGCCGTTTCCAGATACGGCACTGCGCTGGGTCCCATCTATATGGCTCAGCAGAAGGGACTTATGCCCAAGGTTTACTCTTGCGAGACAAGGCCTATGCTGCAGGGGTCGCGCCTGACTTCTTATGAACTGACCAAGGCTGGCGTGGATGTTACGCTGATCTGCGACAATATGGCCGCAGACGTTATGTCACGCGGAAAGATTGACATAGTCTTTTTCGGTTGCGACCGCATTGCCGCCAACGGAGATGTCGCCAACAAGGTGGGCAGCAGCATGCTCGCTATCCTGGCAAAGCATTATGGCATCCCTTGTTACACGCTGGGTCCCTCCAATACCATTGACTTCAAAACCAAGACCGGCAACGACATAGTGATAGAAGAGCGTCCGGCGTTTGAAGTTACCGACCAGTATTTTGACAAACCGGTGGCGCCAAAGGGGATAAAGGTCTATAACCCTGCCTTTGACGTGACGCCTGCCGAGTTGCTAACCGGAATTATTACAGAGAAGGGTATTTTTGCCCCTAATGAACTTGGGAGGCTTAATGGTTAAGTTCATTAGCCTCTCCAGCGGTAGCAACGGCAATTGTTACTACATAGGCAGCGATAACGTATCGCTGCTGATTGATCTGGGTATCGGCGGCCGCACCATCAACCGTCGCCTCAACGCACACGACATATCGCTCTCAAAGGTGGATATGGTGCTTGTGACTCACGAGCACATGGACCACATCCGCTATCTGGGAGGCTTTACCCAGCGTTACCACAAAGTCGTTTTTTTGACAGAGGCGCTGCACAAGGTGCTGGAGCGGCATTTCTGCACTGCCGGCAAACTGGACGGATGCGTTAAGGAGACCCGTCCGGGGGAGGTGACAGAGTGCATGGGTGTGAAGTTTATCCCGTTCTCCGTGCCCCACGACGCCCGTGACACAGTGGGATATTACATTGATTTCTTTGGCCATACGTTCACCTTTGTGACCGACGTCGGCAAGGTTACCGACGATGTGGTAAAATACTGCCGCATGGCATCCCACCTGATTGTGGAGTCTAATTATGATCCGGGGATGCTGGTTACGGGACCCTATACTCCGGAGCTTAAGAAGAGGATTGCAGAGGAGCACGGCCACCTCTCAAACGAACAGACGGCAGACCTGTTGCGCCGCAGCTGCCATGAGGGGCTCAAATCGGTGTTCCTGTGCCACCTGAGTGCAAACAACAACACACCTTCGCTGGCTTTTGAAAGCGCCCGTGCTGCTTTGAATTCTGTAGGGGGTGAGGAGATTACCCTGTATGCCCTGCCTCGCCGAGAGGCCTCCCCGCTGTTTATTTACGACTAGCCCAGAGCTTCAGTTGAGCTATCTCCGTCGGCCAGAGAGTCTCGTCGGGGGTTTCCAGTATGAAGGGTATCCCATCCAGCCGCTCGTCTTTCATAAGGGTTTCAAACAGTGACTCGCCAATCTCTCCTTTGCCTATGGAGCTGTGGCGGTCGACACGGCTGCCGGAGGGCTTTGTGGCGTCGTTGAGGTGCATTCCGCGGAGGTATTTCAGCCCCACGATGCGGTCAAAAGCGGCTATTATGCTCTCGTATCCCTTTAGCACCACGGCCCCTTTTACATCGGCATCTGTCATGGCTATTCCGGCCTCTTCAAACAGGGCGGGGGAGGCGTTAAAGTCGTATCCGGCGGCAAAGGCATGACAGGTATCAATGCAGACTCCCACGCGGCTCTTGTCCTCTATCTGGGAGATTATCTGTGCCAGGTGCTCAAAGCGGAACCCCAGGTTGGAGCCTTGCCCGGCGGTGTTCTCAAGTACGGCGGTAACCCCTTCTGTCTTGTTCAGAGCAATGTTTATTGACTCAGCGATGCGGCTCAGGCACTCATCTACGCTGATCTCGTTCAGGTGGCTGCCGGGGTGGAAGTTGAGCCGGTCCAGCCCCAGCGCCTGGCAGCGGCTCATCTCGTCGCAGAAGGCCTCCCTGGAGCGCTCCAGAGACTCTGCCTGGGGGTGCCCCAGGTTAATCAGGTAGCCGTCGTGGGGGAGTATGGAGCAGGGGGGATAACCAAACTCGCTGCAACGCTGCTTGAACAGTTCTATGCTCTGGTCAGAGAGGGGCGGGGAGCTCCACTGCTTCTGGTTCTTGGTGAAGAGGGCGAAGCCGGTGGCTCCTATTTCGTGTGCCCTGAGCGGAGCGTTCTCAACTCCGCCCGCCGCAGAAACGTGTGCGCCGATATATTTCATACCTATGATATTTTTGAATAATCTACTATCTGGCCCCGCATCTGGTTGAGGTTTTTGGCCAAAAGCGCATTGCGGGGTTGCTCCAGGCCAGGGTCTTCTGTGAGTATGTCAAATGCATCGTTGCGAGCCTCCTCCATCATGGGGGAATCCTTGGCCAGGTTGGCGATGTGCAGGTCAATGGCCAGTCCGCTCTGCCGGGTCCCCTCAAAGTCGCCGGGGCCGCGCATCTTGAGGTCGGTCTCAGCCAGCTCAAATCCGTCGTTGGTTGAGCACATCATATCGATGCGCTGACGGGACTCGTTGCTGAGCTTGTAGCCCGTCATAAGGATGCAGTAAGACTTCTCTGCGCCCCGTCCCACGCGGCCGCGAAGCTGGTGCAGCTGCGCCAGGCCAAACCGCTCCGCACTCTCTATCACCATTACAGAGGCGTTGGGAACATCCACCCCGACCTCGATTACAGAGGTGGAAACCAGTATGTCGGCTTTGCCGCATACAAACAGGTTCATGTCAAAAGCCTTGTTCTCCGGAGTCTGCCGGCCGTGCACAACAGCCGTGATGTAGTCGGGCTGCTTAAAGTATTCCGTGATGTCCAGATAACCCTGTTCCAGGTTTTCATAGTCCATCTTCTCGGACTCTTTTATAAGCGGATACACTACGAACACCTGCCGCCCCGCGTCAATCTCCTTACGCATGAATTCATACACCTTGCGGCGCTGGTTCTCGCCTACATGGGTGGTGATTATCGGTTTCCGCCCGGGAGGGAGTTCGTCTATCACTGAGACGTCCAGGTCGCCGTAAAGGGTCATCGCCAGGGTCCGGGGGATGGGGGTGGCGGTCATAACCAGTATGTGGGGGGCAATCTCAGACTTGGACCAGAGTCGCGACCGCTGGTCCACGCCAAAGCGGTGCTGCTCGTCTATCACGGCCAGGCCGAGGTTTGCGAACTGGACCTTGTCCTCTATAAGGGCGTGGGTGCCGAACACCAGGTTGATGGTGCCGTTTGCCAGCCCTTCGTAAATCTCGCGCCGCTCTTTTGTCTTGGTGCTGCCGGTGAGCAGGGCAACCTTTACCTTCTCCGGGTCGATATAGCGGAAGATGCCGTTATAGTG
>JAGABI010000061.1 GCA_017614715.1 Bacteroidales bacterium
AGCCGGCACCCAGCGGGACTGCGCCATGCGCGGTCTCAAGACGCTGCTCATTGAGCGCAGCGACATCGCCACCGGCGCCACCGGCCGCAACCACGGCCTGCTACACTCCGGCGCCCGCTATGCCGTAAATGACCCTGAGTCTGCAGAAGAGTGCATCAAGGAGAACATGATTCTGCGCCGCATCGCCTCGCACTGCGTGGACCCTACCGACGGCCTGTTCATCTCCCTCCCGGAAGATGACCTGTCTTATCAGCAGACTTTTGTGGATGCATGCCGCAAGGCCGGTATCAGCGCCGAGGTAATAGACCCGGAGCTGGCCAAACGCCTGGAGCCGTCGGTCAATCCGGAACTGACCGGCGCGGTGAGGGTGCCAGACGGCAGCGTGGACCCGTTCCGCCTGTGCGCAGCCAATATGCTGGATGCCAAACTTCACGGCGGCCAGGTGCGACTGCACACCACCGTTACGGGATTCATCCGCGAAGGCGATACAATCCGTGGGGTGCACACCCGCAATCTGGTCACAGGTGAAGAGCGTGATTTCTTTGCCCCGGTCACTGTGAATGCAGGAGGCATCTGGGGCCACGACATCGCCGCCATGGCAGGTGTCAACGTAGGTATGTTCCCGGCAAAAGGGGCTCTGCTGGTGTTTGCCCACCGTGTGAACAATATGGTTATCAACCGCTGCCGCAAGCCTTCCAACGCCGATATACTGGTACCAGGGGATACGGTCTGCATAATAGGCACCACCTCAACCCGTATTCCGTTTGAAGAGTGCGATTCTGTTGCAGTTACTCCCGATGAGGTAAATCTTCTGATAACCGAGGGTGCCAAGATGACCCCTTCTCTCTCCGCCACCCGCATCCTGCGCGCCTACGCAGGTGTGCGGCCTCTTGTCAGCTCTGATGACGACCCCAGTGGACGCAACATATCGCGCGGCATCGTCTGCCTGGACCACGAAGAGCGCGACGGCCTCAAGGGCTTTATCACCATAACCGGCGGCAAGCTTATGACATACCGGCTGATGGCAGAGATTGCCACCGATACCGTCTGCCGCAAGTTGAATATCGATAAAGTTTGCCAGACCGCCACCACCCCGCTCCCCGGCAGCGAAGAGGGCTCATACGAGGCGGTTGCCCGCAAAATCTGGGAGAAACCTTCGATGGCACAGAAGGCCGCTGCGGCCCGGATGGGCTCACGCGCCAACCGTATACAAACCCGCGACAGGCTGGATGAGGCACTCATCTGCGAATGCGAAGAGGTGTCGTCCGGCGAGGTTAAAAATGCAATCGAACGGTTGGAAGCCTCTACCCTCACCGACCTCAGGCGGCGTACCCGCATCGGTATGGGGACATGCCAGGGCGAGTTCTGCGCCTGCCGTGCTGCCGGCCTGCTGGCAAAGGCCCACGGTTGCATTGAAAAAGAGCGTGCCGACCTGGCCGATTTCCTGCAGGAGCGATGGAAAGGGAACTTCCCCATTGGCTGGGGTGACACTCTGCGCGAGGCGGAATACACCCAATGGGTTTATAAACACGTACTAGGAATATAGTCCAATGAAATTCAATACGGTAATAATAGGCGGCGGACTCGCCGGCCTGGTTGCGGGAATCAGCCTTCAGAAGGCGGGCAGGAGCACAGCCATAATCAGCACCGGGCAGAATGCCCTGCACTTTTTCTCGGGCACTTTTGAATCGATGGAGGAGGCACCCCAGCGCGTCACCGACCTCTTTGCCGAGGCCGGTATCGCCCTGCACTATACTCCGGGCGTGCGCCTGATGCCGATGGGGACATTTAAAAAAGCCGCCCTGTCGCTGGAGGATATCAGCCTTTTCCCGGAACCGGCAATCGGCCATAAAGCGCTGATTGTAAGCCTCACCGGTTATCACGATTTCTTCTGCGACTTCCTTGCGGAAGGGCTGGAGAAGCAAGGGATGCAGTGCCGCATCAAACTTCTCAACCTGCCTGAACTGGAACAGATTGAAAAAAGCCCCAGCGAGATGCGTTCTGTGCAAATCGCGCGCACTATGGACCGTAACTGGGAGAATGTGGTGCGGGAGATCCGCATCCTGCTGCGAGACGAGGATACCGTGATATTGCCGCAGGTGTTCGGGCTCAAGGATGCCTCAGTGCTGAGCAAAATCCGCCAGGGCATCCCGGCGCAGGTGATCTTCACAGGTACCCTCCCCCCTTCTGTACCGGGAGTCCGCACCCAGATGCTGCTCAAGCGACGCTATGAACTGCTTGGCGGCACCTACCTGATGGGCGACGAAGCCACCGGAGCACATGTTTACGACGGAATTGTACATAGTGTTGTTACGCATAACCTTGGCAACCATTTCCTGGAGGCCGACAACTTTATCCTCTCCACCGGGGCGTTTTTCTCCAAAGGTCTCAGGGCCAACCCGTTCGAGATCTCTGAGCCGGTATTCGGACTGGATGTGGAGCAGGCCCCCGACCGCAGCGACTGGTACAACCCGGAGTTCATGCGCGAACAGCCTTATATGAAATACGGCGTCGCCACAGATTCCTCCTTGCACCCCCTCAGCGGTGGAGAGCCGATCAAGAACCTGTACGCTATCGGCTCCATACTTGGCGAAACCCGCCCGGAGCTTGGTACAGGCGGCGGTCTGGCAATACGCAGCGCACTGGCGGCAGCCGACGAAATCCTTAAACCTACAGCGGAATGAAACTTCAAGAATATACCCTCAGCACACACAATTTTGAAGAGTGCATGAAATGCACCGTGTGCACCGCTTACTGTCCCGTGCTGCAGGTCAATCCACTCTACCCCGGTCCCAAGCAGGCCGGCCCGGATGGCGAACGGCTGCGGCTCAAGGATCCCTTCTTCTTCAACTACGCGTTGAAATACTGCCTCAACTGCAAGCGGTGCGAGGTTGCATGTCCCTCCGGAGTAAAGGTTGCCGACCTTATTCAGGCCGCACGCATAAAATACGATAAATCCCCCGTCAAGTGGCGCGACCGTCTGCTCGCCTCCACAGATTTCATGGGGAGCCTGGCACACCCGATAGCCCCCGTAACCAACGCTATAACAGGTCTGGGCATCACCAGAAGCATGATGGACGCTATGTTCAAGATAGACCATCGCCGTACCTTCCCCAAATACAGCGGGCGGAGTTTTGAGTTCTGGATGGGCAGGCACGAGAAAGAGCAGGCGGCGTTCCCGGAGCAGGTGGCATACTTCCACGGCTGCTATGTAAACTACAACTATCCGCGTCTGGGCAAAGACCTGGTCAAGGTGCTGAACGCACTGGGCGTGGGCGTGCAGCTTTTGGATAAAGAGAAATGCTGCGGCATCGCCATGATTACCAACAGGATGCTGACCGAGGCGACAAAAAACGCAAACCATAACGTGGCCTCGCTGACAAAGGCTGTGGATAAAGGACTGATGGTAATTACCACCTCGTCTTCCTGCACGCTGACACTGCGGGATGAATATCCTTCGTTACTGGGAGTGGACAATTCCGGCGTGCGCGACTTTGTGGTCATGGCCACCCGGTTTATCTACGAGAGGCTCGAGAAAGGCGCCACACTGCGCTTTAAATCCGGTTACCGCAAAAAAGTAGCCTATCACACCCCCTGCCACATGGAAAAACTCGGCTGGGGAGTGTTTTCAGAGAAGCTGCTCCGCATGATTCCCGGCGTGGAGTTCACCATGCTCGACTCTGCCTGCTGCGGCATTGCCGGCACCTACGGCTTCAAGCGGGAGAATTACGAGGCCTCCCAGGCCATCGGAGAGCCGCTGTTCGCCCAGATCCGCACCGTCAATCCCGATGTCGTTGCGTGCGACTGCGAGACCTGCAAATGGCAGATAGAGATGTCCACCGGATACACAGTGATGAACCCCATTTCCATTCTATCTGATGCTATTGAAACTTGAGATGTATGTTTGAGCCCGAAGGGCGATAGCAAGTCCCTTCCCCGAGGGAAGGGATTTAGGGATGGGGATACGTAATAATTGATTGTGCGTTAGGAAAACGTTTCGCAAGTTCACTAACGTTCAATCATTACAAACAAACAGGACTTGCGAAACGTGTGAGAATGCTCAAATTTCTAAAACAACCCGCATACAAACCTGCCCAGACCGGTCCCGAGGCAGATGCAAAATACAAACGGCTGCGCTGGCAGGTGTTCCTGGGTGCGTTTATCGGCTACGCAGGATTTTATCTGGTTCGAAAGAACCTCTCCATGGCAATCCCGGCAATGGCACCGCTCGGCTTTGAGAAGACCGAACTCGGTTTTGTGCTGGGTCTCAATGCCGCCGCATACGCCCTATCAAAGTTCCTGATGGGGAGCGTATCCGACCGTTCCAACGCCCGGGTATTCCTCCCTCTGGGGCTGATACTAACCGCGATATCAATGTGCTTCATGATTGTCCCCATCCAGTGGATCGGGGCGGAGCACAAGGCTATGGCCATCATTGTGATGGGCGTGCTAAACGCTATGGTCGGCTGGTTCAACGGCATGGGCTGGCCACCTTGCGGGAGGGTGATGACCCACTGGTTCTCGCCGGGCGAACGCGGCACCATGATGAGCATCTGGAACTGCGCCCACAATGTCGGAGGCGCGCTGGTCGGACCTATGGCGACCTACGGAGCGGCATGGTTCGGAAGCTGGTTCTACGGCACGCACAGCGAGCTTTACTTCCTCATAGGTACATTCGCATTCCCCGCGGCGGTGGCGCTGTTCATTGCCCTGCTGGCATATATCCTGCTGCGCGACACACCGCAATCGTGCGGTCTGCAGTCGGTTGAGGCGTGGCGCGGAGACTACCCCAAGAACTACTCAGAGAAGCACGAGACCACCCTCTCCACAAAGGAGATACTCTTCAACCATGTGCTCAACAACAAGTTTCTCTGGTTCATAGCCCTCTCCAACGCGTTCGTTTATATGGTGCGCTACGGCTGCCTGGACTGGGCGCCGACCATCCTGACAGAAAAGGGAATCGACCTCAAGAGCGCCGGCTGGGCCTACTTTGCATACGAATTTGCCGCCATTCCCGGCACCCTGCTCTGCGGCTGGCTCTCCGACAAACTCTTCCACGGCAAGCGTGCCCTCCCCACCATGATTTTCATGGCGCTGGTGATGATATTCGTCGCCCTCTACTGGGCCTTCATAGATAATCTCACAGTGGTAATCATCTGCCTGATCGGTATCGGCTTCTTCATCTACGGACCCGTTATGCTGATCGGAGTGCAGGCGCTCGATCTCGCCCCCAAGAATGCTGCCGGCACCGCCGCCGGTCTCACAGGCTTCTTCGGCTACTTCCTGGGCACCTTCATCCTGGCCAACACCATAATCGGCCTGGTAGCACAAAGAGCCGGCTGGGGCTGGACCTTCGCCATGCTGATTGCCGCCTGCCTGCTCGCCATCTTCTTCATGGGCCTCACCCTCAAAGAAGAACGCAGACCCACCAAGTAAGTCCGTGGCACATTCACACCTCACGATCAACACATTACACAAACTCGCTTGCGCATTTTTACGCAAGCGAGTCTGCATAAAGGGCTGATAATCAGCGGGAGTCCTGCCACGCAGGAAGGAGTCCCTGTCCTTGACCTAGTACACCAGTAGGAAGAGCCCTGCTGCAAGGGCGCAGCCGACCATGGGGCCGACTACGGGAATCCAGCTGTACCACCAGCCGGAGTCGCGCTTGCCCTTGATGGGAAGCAAGGCGTGCGCGAGGCGCGGCGAGAGGTCTCGGGCAGGATTGATGGCATAGCCGGTAGTCGCACCAAGCGACATACCGATGGCCATTATCAGGCAGGTGACGGGCCATGCACCCAATGCACCTGTGCCAGCGGCGACACCGCCCATTGAGAATGCGTTACCAGCCGTACCGAGTGCCAGAATGATAAATACCAAAACACAGGTTGCAATCACCTCGCAGAGGAAATTGCGCCAGGTGTTTTTGATGGCGGGCATGGTGCAGAAGGTGCCCAGCATGGTATCAGGCTCATCTGCAGTGGCCTTGTAGTGGTCTTTGTAAAATATCCACACCAGTACTGCACCGACAAAACCGCCCAGCATCTGGGCCACAATGTAACCCGCAACCAGAGCCCACTCGAACTTACCGGCGATGGCAAGGCCCACGGAAACGGCGGGATTAAGGTGCGCACCCGAAACGGGGCCTGCGACCAGCACGCCCATCATCACTGCGAGCCCCCAGCCAAGGGCGATGACTACCCACCCTGCCCCTTTGGCTTTGGAAAAATTAAGTGAAGTGGCGGCACATACCCCGTCACCGAAAAGTACCAGCACCAGAGTGCCGAGAAATTCGAAAATATACTTTGGATCCATCTTACTGTTTGCTTATAGTTCTTGAAATTGCATCTTTCCAACCGGCTTTTACTCCGGCCATGTCTGCGCCGGAGGGGGTGAACTTCCGCTCCGCCTTCCACTGCCGCTTAACCTCGTCAAGCGAGCTCCAGTACCCAACGGCGAGACCTGCCAGGTAGCAGGCTCCCATCGCAGTGGTCTCTGTGACCTCGGGACGAATCACCTCCGCCCCCAGGATGTCACTTTGGAACTGCATCATAAGGTTGTTGCGCGAGGCGCCGCCGTCCACCTTTAGATTGGCCAGCCGCACACCAGCATCGCGTTCCATGGCAGATACTATATCCATAGTCTGGAAGGCGATGCCCTCCAGCGCTGCGCGGGCGATATGTGCCGCCGTGGTGCCGCGGGTTATGCCGCAGATCACACCATGGGCATACTGGTCCCAATATGGCGCCCCCATACCGGTGAGAGCCGGCACGAAATATACGCCGCCGTTGTCGGGAACCGATGCGGCCAGCGCCTCTATCTCAGATGATGAGCGGATGATGCCCAGCCCGTCGCGGAGCCATTGCACCACGCTGCCACCCACGAAGATGGAACCTTCGAGCGCATAATTGACCGTATCCCCTATCTTCCAAGCGACTGTGGTTAGCAGGTTGTTCTTTGAGAGAATCGGCTTGCAGCCGGTATTCATCAGCAGGAAGCAGCCGGTACCGTATGTATTCTTTACAGAGCCAGGTTCGGTACACATCTGCCCGAATAGGGCCGCCTGCTGGTCACCGGCGATGCCGGCGATGGGCACTTCGTGCGCAAAGATAGTGGTTTTGGTATAGCCGTAAACCTCTGAAGATGAGCAGACGCGCGGCATCATGGAAGCAGGCACGTCCAGCAATTCCAGCAACTCTTTATCCCACTCCAGGGTGTTGATATTGAACAGCATGGTACGCGAAGCGTTGGAGACGTCGGTCACATGCACCTCGCCGCGGGTCAGCTGCCATACCAGCCAGCTGTCCACGGTACCGAAACGCAGTTTGCCCGCCTCCGCCCTCTCGCGTGCACCCGGAACATTGTCCAGAATCCACTTGATCTTGGTGCCGGAGAAATATGCATCTATGATGAGGCCGGTCTTCTCGCGGATCTTATCCACAAGCCCCTGAGCCTTGAGCGAATCGCAAAACTCGGAGGTGCGGCGGTCCTGCCATACGATTGCCTTGCATATCGGAGTTCCGGTTTCAGCATCCCACACAATAGTGGTCTCACGCTGGTTGGTGATACCGATAGCTGCGATGTCCAGGCCGTTGATGCCTATCTTGGAGATGGCCTCCGCAATTACTGCCGCTTCTGACGCCCAGATTTCCATAGGATCGTGCTCCACCCATCCGGGCTGCGGGAAATACTGGGTAAACTCCTGCTGGGCGGTGGAACAGATGCGGCCTTCGTGGTCGAAAACAATGGCCCTGGAGGAACTGGTGCCTTGATCCAGAGCCAATATGTACTTATTATTCATTGAATTGTTATTTATTCTCCAAATAGGGAACTATGCGCAGGAAATCTGCGACGCGCGCTTTGTATTCTTCCGGATGCTTCTGGAAAGAATTTGCATGAACTGCTCCGGGAGCAACCCAATACTCTTTGTACCCATGCTTCTTAGCGTTGTAATTGACCCAAAGGTGGTCGATGGGGACAAAATCATCGGCATCGCCGTGGATAAAGAGCATCGGTATGGTGCACTTCTCAAGCTGTTTGGCTGCCGATGCCTCCCAAAAGCCCCAGCCATGATTCTTTCTGGTGACAAGGCTTGCACTCTGCAGCACATCCGGCGGAATAAAGCCAAAATTCTGCTTGCGGTTATGGTTGAACTGCATCACAACAGAAGAGTATCCGCAATCTTCCACAATGCAGCGGACATATTCGGGCAGGGGGTCGCCGCTCGCCATCATAACTGTAGCCGCGCCCATGGAGACGCCATGCAGTACCATGAAGTCATCGTGGAATATGTTGTGAGCAACCTCGATCCATTTTTCGACATCATAACGGTCGTACCAACCCATCTGAATGTGGTCTCCCTCTGAATAGCCGTGATACTGCAGGTCTGGGAAAAGCACATTGTAATTGAAGTCATCGCGGTACATACGCACCAGATAGAGGAATACGAAATGATTGTCGCCATAGCCGTGCACCACGATGGCGGTACCCTTTGCATTGGCAGGATCCTTTGCGGACACGTAGCATGCATGTACATTGAAGTTGCGGTAGCCCACAATTGTGGTATCCTTTAAGATACCCTCCGCCTTGAGGTCGTCGTACCACTTGGTACTGCCGGGAAGCAGGGAGTCTGCTTTATGACGGGTACGCTCTATGTCATCCACTCCGTGGGGAGTCGGCTGCAATGCATACTTGCTCATGAATTTGCCCGCCATACAGCCTGTAAGGCAGAGAGCCACCGCTATTATCGCGGCCAGTTGGAATAATCTTTTCATGACTGCCTAGAACTGATAGTTTATACCGATACCAATCCAGGTGTCCGCATTAAGCGGGTTATAGAAGCAGTGAGCATACTCTGCAGAGATGATGAAGTTCTGGTTCATCGCAATCTTGAGTCCTATACCGCCGCTGTAAACCACATCCTTGATCTTGCTGGAGTCATAAATAGTACCTGTGTAAGAAGCGTTGTGAACCCCGTTGAAGCGGTCGAGGGTTGAAGCCAGTTTGGGGTCGCTCTCAAGATATGACTTGTATTGGGAGTAATCGAATCTGACAAGATTATCGTCTGTAATGATACCCTGCAATTTGTCTGCACGATAAGGCTTGGTGATTATACCGGCATCAAAGAACGGATTCACTGCAAGATAGAAGAACTGATTGAACAGTTTGAAGTTGACCAGCTTTATACGCAGTTCTGTGTTTGCCCATGCCATACCTTCTGTGAGGATACGGTTCTCACGCAGGCCACGAATAGTACCGGAGGAACCGAAGCCTTCAGAAATCATATTGCGCTGCACCAGCAGGGGGATATTCTGAATCATATAGAAAGGAGTCTCACCGGCAATTGTCTGCTGCCATGCCAGTCGGTATGCAAATACCGGGTCTCCAGCCTTGATAAAGCCTACTGGAATGCGGATGTAATGGCGGAAATAGGTGCAGGCCTTCAGATACTGGTGCTCAAGGACATTACCGTTCAGGTAAGCCTCTGCCCAGATACCCTTGTTGGGCGCAGCCTCTATATCGCGGGTGTCATACACCAGGCCGGCATTCAGCTCCAGGGCCAGGCCGCCATCTTTCTCGTCAGGGGTAATTGCACCGAGCTCGATATACTTGTTATAGAGGGTAACATCGTTTCTGTAATACTCTTTGGCGCCATCTACGCTGACTCCGTTATCCTTCATGTCGCCAAGTTTCCATTTCCAGAAGTTGACGCCGGCAGCCCAGTTCAGGTGGGGCACTATCTGACCCTGAACATTCGCAAGGATACGCAACATGTCACGGCTCATGCCATAGTAGTTGAGATTATTGCCCGCACCCGTATTCCTGTTTGACCAGAGGTCATAATCCTGTACGGAGGCAGGACCGTTGAAGCCCCAGAAACTGTAGAGAGGGTCGTTCATATACGTCACCGACGCATTGACACGCATATTGGGAATCAGATACTTGGAGTCGTATGCAAGATAGAGGCGCATACGGTGACTGTGGGTAAAATAAGAGCCCTCCCAGCTTATCTTGTGAAGTGGATCGGGATAGGTACTACCATCACCGTAGTAATATACATCTCCAAAAGCCCCGGCCTGGAAGCCGTTGTCGGCGGAATAGGTAGCGGTAGGGAGCACGCCAAGGCTCCACCCTTTTTTTACTTCTTTCTCTTCCTGTGCGTAGGCTGAAAAAGCCAAAGCAAGAAGCAGTGTTGCGATTAAAAATTTTTTCATTTGTATAGAGTTAAATTTGTTTCTCTATACAAACTTACTAAAAAAACTTCAAATCCGCATTAGTCCATCCGCTCCTTGAGCTCTTTTTTCACCTTAAGATAATAGTCTTTCCCCAGTCCATACCAGCCACATGCCAGCACGCCGCCGACAAATGCCCACATCAACACCTTGCGCTTGCGGCTGTTGGCAGGTTTTTGCGGAAGAACGGCAGGCTGTATAACCGCATAAACAGGACGCTCTTCCTGAACCTTGGCCTTAGCCTGTTCCCGCTGTTGCACCATTGATGAGTAAATCTGCCCAGTCAGGTTCGCCTCGGCGCGAAGGCGGTCCTTTTCCGCAGCTGCACTCTGCAAGATGGCGCTGCGGTCATAATCTACGGAAGCGGCGTAGGCGGACTGTGCTTTCACCATATCTGCGCGAGCCTCATCGGTCAGAATCACATAGTATTCATAATCGGCCTGTGCCTTGCTGGTACGGTATTCAATCACATACTTCTGCAACCTTGAACAGACAGTGTCGGCCAGCTGCTTGGCCATCATCGGATCGTTAAACACAACTTTGATGGTAGTCACATTTGTGTTCTTGTCCATAGTCACACTTATGCATCGGCTCAAGAAATTCACTGCGTCCGCTGCACTCTTGGAGAGCTCAGTGGGGTCTTCCACACCCGTATAAGGCCTGTAGTACGACCTCTTTTGTATCAGCGGCTTGATTAGTGAAGTCAGGGAGAAACGGCGTTTCCTCATACCGTCAAGCCCCATTATGTGCTTATATACCGTGGTTTGTACGGGGACTTTGCCCTCCATCTTATCTTTATCCGAAACATAAGAGGTAAGGGGGACATCCAGCAGAGCTGCCAGGAACGGGGTGCTGGCGCAGATATCCGGGAATAACGACACATCCATCGCATCGGTACCGAGAGGCATTTGCAAGTTGGTGAAACGGCGCATCAGGGCAAGGCTGCCCAAGCCTCCGCTATTTTGGCTTTGAACCTCGGGGGCGAGGGTGACGGTTGAACACCAGTAACGGGACATCATTAAAGCCGAAACAACGCCTAATGCGGTAAAAATCACCACAATCAAGGCAATCTGCTTCCAGTGTTTGAGCAGTCTTGCCAGGATATCCATAAAGTCTATTTCGCCCGCTTCTGTCCTCTCCGGTGAAGGTGCCGGGTTATTGCTGATTTCTCCCATAGCTGTCTATTGAATAAAGTACCTGAGGGCAGTCACAATCATGACGCCAATCGATGCTGCAGACGAGGCTACAGACATTATAGCAGTGTAATTAATATCCTTCTTATTACTCATGTCTTTCTCGGGCACAAATATTATTGAACCTGGATATATCTTAGTGCCGGGACGCAAACGCTTTGCCCGTCCTCCCATAGTCACCACATAGGCATTGGAACGGTTAGCATTACGGCTGTAGCCGCCAGCCGCTGCGATGTAATCCCTTGCACGGAATGAACTGTCATAATTCACGGCCGTCCGGAAATTCACTGCGCCTTCTATACGGACCACATTGCTCCGCACCGGCACCTCCAGCACGTCACCCTCACGCAACACAACATCCGATTCACCGCCGGGGTCTGCGAGCGCTTTCTCCAGATCTATACTTACGGAATATGTCATATTTGAGTCATCCCCGACAACTGTCTGGGTCGAATCGACTGCGGTATGTATGATTTCTGTCATATCATTGACCATGCGGCGTTCCTCTGCAGTTGCCGTTCGGACAAGACGGGCACCGGGAGCGTAGGCAAAATCGGTTAGGCCGCCAGCCTTGGTAATCAGCTCCGAGACACGCTCCTCACGTGATGTCAAAGAATAAACGCCGGGGAAATTCACCTCTCCGTTCACCTTGAAGTGCCGCTGAATGTTATAAGAGGGGCTCTGGCGCACGAACACCTCATCAAAGGGTTCCAGGGTAAAACTGCGGTCGCCGTCATCCACAAGACCGTCCTTGAGCGGGAAGCTGAACATCTGACCTATTTCGCTGGTTGCCTCCAAACCGTCCGGATCCATTTTGCGACGGTTAACATCCACACGTGATGTAGAAGCACCTGTCTTGAGCCCTCCGGCTATTATGATGAGGTCTTCTATCGTGGTATTATCTGAGAAAGGATATATACCCGGGAAATTAACCATGCCGGAAATCCTTACCGTGCTATTGTTAATCTGATCCAGGTTGTCGGAGACATAGAGTTCATCGTTGTTCTGGAGCGGGACATCCTCATGAACCCCAGCCATGATTTCGGTAAGATTCACCGACAGCACCTCGCGTGTCATATCCGGATGTTCGCGATTAATAACGACCCTGTCTGTGAAAGACTCGGGAAGGACACCTCCGGCCTTATCAACAAGCCCCTTGACGGTCTTTACTACGTCAAGTTCATAGGAACCCGGAAAGAACACCGAACCGCGAACGGAGACACGGTTGCTGAAGCGGGACTGAAGATCACCGACAGTGATCTCATCCCCGTTCTGAAGGGCAAATGAAGCGAAGTTTGATGAATCTACCGTATAGACCTCAAAGTCCTTGCTGTTCTGACGGCAAACCGTCACTGCAGATGTATTGGCGCCGGTGGCGAATCCCCCGGCATAGTCAAGCAAATCTGCCACAGTCTCGCCCGGCTTCATTTCAAAGTACATACCGCGCTTCACCGCACCATCCGCCTGAACCAGACTGCTGTATGGTGACACCAATACCACATCGCCCTCCTCCAGCATAACGTCACTTTCAAGAGAACCGCGCCGAAGGAAATCGTATACATCAATCACTCCCACAACCCTGTCGCCACGGACAACCTTTATGTTGCGAAGCGTACCAGGCTCCACCACTCCTCCGGCTTTGTAAAGGGCGTGCATGGCGGTAGAGAGAGAAGAGAGGCGATATGTCCCGGGCTGCGCCACATCACCCACCACATTCACTTGAATAGAGCGAATCTGGCCGAGACTTAGACGCATATCTGCGTCTGCACGGGTATTGAGGCCGCTGTAGATGCGGGCAAGACGCTTCTTGAGATATGTGTTTGCCTCCTCTATGGTCATTCCGTTGAGGTATAGCGGCCCCAAAACATCTACATTGATGCTCCCTTCCGGGGAAATAATGCTGCGGATCGTTGTCTGGTTGCGACCGAATACATCAATAATCACTTCATCCCCGGGACCAAGCTTATAGTTACGGGGAGTTGCAAGGTTCTCGCTGAAGGCGAAACTGAGATTGCTGTTGCGGAAAATATTGCGGCCATACACCTCTATCTCTTCTTTATAATCAAAAGCATTTTGATTATTAAGCGAATCTACTTCATTTAGAGCTTCCAGGGCTTCATTATTCTCACTGAGGGTATGAGCCCGGCTGGAGTCCATAACCACTTGAGTCTTAGAAGGAGAAGTCCCTGCCGATATGAGCCTGCTATTGGCAGAATATACCCTTAACGCTTGCTCCTTTGTCACACCGCGGGAAATGAGTTCCTGCAGAAGGGTGTTCCTATCCTTACCCATTGCGATTCCCTCCTCCACATAGCTCTTAACCTGTTCATCGGTCATCTGTGTCTGGGCAGTCAAGACAGTTGCGGACAGAAACACGCACAACACTGGCAAAACCCATTTTAGTAATCTGGACATAATATGTTATGCTTTTTATTTCGTTGTTATCTACGGGAGCAGAACCCCCTGCTCCATCCAGGTATTGGCAATACTTTCTGAATCGGATATGGCCTGTTCGCGAGAAATGCCATACTTATCCACAAGCAGGTCTGCAAGATCCTCCTTAGTGAAATCCTTCCCTTGAACACCCTCCCATAAGTATGCGGCGGTATCGTTTAGCGATAGCAGGCAGTTGAAATCCACCTGCGAGAGCCCTTCTCCAAGAACGACATGGTCGCCGAGCATCGTTCTCAATACAAAACCATCTTTAATTCTCATCTTTTCAGCCAAATTAACTGCAAATATAATTATTTATCCAGATAATCAAGCACAAAGCCAAATACTAAAAAAGGCGACACATCGCTGCGCCGCCTTTCAAGCTGAGAGTACAAATAGTTTATATGAAAATGTATCTCAACACGAAGAGTACCGCAAGTACCCACATCGTGATGGAGATATCTTTGAACTTGCCGCTGATGGCGTGGGTAACCACATAAGCAATCACACCGATAAGGATACCATCGGAGATGGAATATGCCAGAGGCATGATGATGACGGTGAGGAATGCGGGGATGCTCTTTGAGAAATCTTCCCAGTGGATGACCTTGATTGAGTGCATCATCATTACACCTACGATAACCAGTGCCGGAGCGGTTGCTGCGCTCGGGATAGCCAAGAATATAGGTGAGAAGAATGTAGCCAAAATAAAGCAGCAGGCGATGGAGAATGCGGTAAGACCTGTACGGCCGCCTGCACCCACACCAGATGCGCTTTCAACGTAGGTCGTTGTGGTAGAAGTACCCAGGCATGCGCCGGCAACGGTAGCGACAGCATCTGCCATGAACATCTTGTCCAGGCCGTCAATCTTGTCTTTCTCGCCCAGTTCAGTACCCTGGCAAACACCGATAAGGGTACCCATGGTATCGAACATATCGATAAACAGGAAAGTGAAGACAACAACCAGCATGTCGAGGGTGAAAATCTGCGACCACTCGAACTTGCAGAAAATAGGACTCACACTGTCGGGCAGGGATACGATTGCGCTGGGGAGCGTAGTGATGGCTGCGCCAGTCTCTGGATCCTTGATAATGAGGCCGAGTGCGGTTGTAGCGAGGATACCGATAAGTATACCGCCGCGTACCTTTGCCATAACCAGACCAGCGGTGATTGCCAGGCCAATCAGACCCAGAAGCGCCTTACCATGGGTAATGTCACCCAGGGTAACCAGGGTAGCATCGCTGTTGATGATTATGCCTGCGCCCTGAAGGCCGATGAACGCAATGAACAGGCCGATACCGGCTCCGATGGCCTTCTTGAGCGTACCTGGGATGGCATCGACCAGCCAGGAGCGGACCCTGGTAACAGTGAGGATGATGAAAATAATACCCTCAATGAGGACCGCAGTCAAAGCAAACTGCCAACTGTAACCCATCGTCAGGCAGACGGTGAATACAAAGAATGCATTCAAGCCCATACCTGGCGCAAGGCCAAAAGGCTTCTTTGCATAGAAGGCCATCATCAAGCAACCGATGATAGCGGCAACAGCAGTGGCGGTAAAGACAGAACCCTGGGGCATTCCGGGCAGTGCCGAGAAGATGCTGGGGTTGACAGCCAGGATGTAGGCCATCGTGAGGAAGGTAGTGATACCCGCCACGATCTCCGTCCTTACATTGTGCTGCTTGGGGTCAAACCCAAAAGCTTTAGTCAGAAAACTCATAATCTGTATGATTGATTGTTAGAATACCCATTTGGTACCCAGGCAAGGCATAACGTGGAAGCCCTGCATGCCTGCAAAGTTGTAACTGAGCTCAACCTCGCCACCGATGTTGAAATGGTCGAAAAGCTGATACCATAGCTGAGGCTCGGAGAGGAACACTATATTGTCATACTCGTTCCATACATCGGCGAAGCCGCTGAAACGCAAACCGTTCAGGCCAAACAAATCCTGGCAGCCCCATACCATAGTGAACTGCAGGGGAGCGATATTACTGGGGAGCTTAACGAAATACTTGTAGAGGAGTTTGAGGTTGAGGGTGTTCTTGAAGTCTCCGGAGTGGATGAAATAATCAACACCGGCAAGGAATGCGCTGTTAACTGCAAAAGCACCCGAATCAGGGGTTCCGATAGTTCCCCAGGTTCCAAAACCACCATTATACTCCAACTGCAACGACAAGGGAGCCAGCTTGGTGTTCTGCCAGAAATTCAGGCAGCGGGCAATCTCAAAATAGGTGTTGTTGGGAGAGATGATGGACTTGCCATCCTTGTTGTTGTAGTCATAATCGATAAAGAAGAAGGTATTACCCCAATTGTCCATGTGGAAACCTTCCAGAGTGGTAGTGACATATCCCCTGCCCTCTCCAAAATCATAGAAGGTCTGGAAGTTTGTCTGTGCATTGGCAGCAGTTGCCATTGCGAGCAGCGCAAAGGCTGCAATGAAGAATCTTTTTGCCATAAGTTTAAGATTATATTATTTGGTTGTTATTACTCCTTCTCTCCCAGTTGCAGCAGGCTGGTCACCTCAACATCAGAGGGTATCGGGCAGCTGCGCGGGATATCAGTTATATCAATGATGAAATTTGCGTAAACAGACTTTGGAGAAAACTTGCGCACCAGCCGCACAGCCGCCGAGGCGGTGCCTCCGGTGGCCAGGATATCGTCGTGTACCAGGACCACGTCGCCCGGGTCAATGGAATCGGTATGCATCTCAATGGTGTCCTTGCCATATTCCTTAACATACGCCTCCGCAATGGTGGCAGCCGGCAGCTTGCCCGGCTTGCGTACCGGCACGAATCCGGCACCCAGCCGTGCAGCCACGGCAGCAGCCGCCACAAACCCGCGGGACTCGATGCCCACGACCTTGGTGATACCCTTGTCTTTGTATATTTCACATATATCGTCCACTATCTCTTTGAGGCAATCGCCCCTCTTGAACAGGGTGGTGACGTCAAAGAACATTATCCCCTTCATGGGATAGTCGGGGACAGTGCGCAAATGCTGCAGCAGAAGATCCTTATTCATTCTTCTCGAGTCTGCCTACCTCAAAGTCAACCGACTGGTCGCCAGCGTTGTTGCTGCCAAACTCATAATCCTTGCCGGGAAGGACGGCATTGAGGATGATTCCCACCAGTGCCGCTACTGCAAGACCGCTGAGCTTAGTGAAACCAAGGTCGAGGCAGCCTGCCTGACTATAAGAGATACCTATTGCCAGCACCAGGATCAGCGCCATGATGATGACATTGCGGGAAGACTTGAAGTTTACCTGGTTCTCTACCACATTGCGTACGCCCACAGCGGAGATCATACCGTAAAGCACGAGTGATACACCTCCGATAGTTGCCGCAGGCATGCAGGCGATAACTGCAGAGAACTTGGGGCAGAAGCTAAGGATGATGGCAAATACGGCGGCGATGCGGATTACCCGGGGATCATAAACCTTGGTGAGGTTAAGCACACCGGTATTCTCACCGTAAGTGGTGTTTGCAGGGGCTCCGAAAAGGGAAGCGAGGCTGGTTGCGAGACCATCACCCATGAGAGTGCGGTGCAGGCCGGGATCCTCAAGATAGTTGATGCCGGTGGTAGAAGAGATGGCGCACATATCGCCGATATGCTCCATCATGGTAGCGAGCGAAATCGGGATAATGGCGATGATTGCGGCAACAATCAAGCTCCAGTTGGGATTTGAGAAGACGCTCAACGCGGTATTCTCCCACTTCACGGGAAGGCCAATCCATGCAGCCTCCTTAACGGCAGTGAAGTCGCACAGGCCAAAGCATGCAGCCACGATGTAAGAACCGAGCACGCCCAGCAGGATGGGGATAATCTTGATCATACCCTTGCCCCAGATGTTGCAGATAACAATGATTACGATGGCGAGCAGCGCAATCCACCAGTTCTGGTTGCAGTTATTGATTGCAGAGCCGGCAAGGATAAGACCGATAGCGATGATGATCGGGCCGGTTACAATCGGGGGGAAGAAACGCATTACCTTCTTTGCGCCGAAAGCGGAGAAAAGACCTGCGAGTATAAAATAGATGAGGCCTGCGCAGAACACGCCGATGCAGGCGTATGGCAGCGCCTGTGCCTGGGTGAGGCCGCCGGCCATGCCAAGCTGGACAACAGTGGCGTAACCGCCGAGGAACGCAAATGACGAACCCAGGAATGCGGGAACTTTAAATTGAGTACACAGGTGGAAGATGAGGGTACCCAGACCGGCAAACAGCAGGGTTGCAGACATCGAGAGGCCAGTTATCACCGGTACGAGGACCGTGGCTCCGAACATCGCAAACATGTGCTGCAGACCAAGGGTCATCATTCTGCCCTTTCCGAGTTTACGGGCATCATAGATAGCTTGATCGCTGATTTTCATAGTATTTTGAAGTTAATAAAAGTTGCCTTTTCGTAATGCATAAAAATGCACATAAAGTTACAACTTCCATCAACTCCACAGCACCCCCGCGCGATTTTTCTATTTACAATTTTTCAACAGAGTAACCGCCTTATTTATACTTGATTACAAGCATATCGCCCTCGTCAATGGTAAAAGTTGCGGGGCCGGCAAACTGCTCAGAAAAGCGGCCGTCGCGGGCAATGGTGTAAACCATATCGTTGAAAACGGCTTCAAGAGTCATCTTCTCTCTAAGCGACTTGTTGACTACAGTGATGTATTTATTACCGAGATTTTCAATAAAACCAACCAGCGCCTCCTGGTCAGTGGAGAGACTTGCAACTTCTTGCGGCAAGTCAGAATTGGCGAAACGGGTGGTCCATGCCGGCGCGGTATTGGTATGGCGCACCTTCTCCATAGTACAGCCGTCAAACACCCAGCCGCGGCGGTGGAGTTCAGTATTGAAATCTTTTAAAATGCCGTACGCCTCTTCATTCCAGGTGCCGTCCACCATAATCGGGGCAAAGTCGGTGCCACCGTATTGCAGAATTACGAAGTATTGGATAACCTGCGCGCCGTAAGTCAGGTTGGAATACACCTGGAGGCGGAGATTCTCTACCGTGGGTTTTGCAAAGAGGTGCAGTTCCTTGTCTATCCAGCAGCTGGCCGCAAATCCCCACCAGGGGATGCCATACTGCTTGGTGAGGCTCGCCACAATCTCGTTGCTCCTCCACCAGTAGGATACAATGCCGTCAGGATAATCAGGATCATCGTCAGGCCGGCACGGATACATATCGTAAGAGAGAAACTTCACGCCGCAGTCCCGGATGTAAGCCTCAACATACTCGTAGTAGGTCTTAGTGCCAAGTCCTGCCTGGCTGCCTTCGGGATTGAGGTTGATATATACCGGGTGGTCTGGATCCAGACTCTCTATCCTCTCCTTGCGGAACTTAAGGGAAGGTATCAGGGCCGTGGAAGGTTCGTCATAAATGTGATATGCAAAAGTAGCCGGATGGTCCTTCAGCTCATTAATCATATCATCCAGCCCCTTGTAATTCTCCGGGTCTCTTTCATACGCCTCCGCGTAGGGCCACACCACCGGGACACACTTCATTCCCACCTGCTGCGCCAGATCCAGCTGATGCATAAAAGGCCCCTCGTCAGTCTCAACAGTGACGATATTGATGCCGGCATCGGCCAGCTTCTGGAAATTCTCCAAAGTGGCCATATGATTCTTGAACCCGCGGTAGCCCATCGTCCTGAATGTAGTGCGGGTAGCATCGGAATACTGGTCGCGCACCATCACAGGCAATTTGGCGGAAGCAGCATGACCGTCGGCGGCAGTCGCCGTAACCGTAAACCCCGCCGGCGATGCCGGGTCCGGTGCAGTAATCACAATCTGCCCGCTAGATGCATCTTTAGGATTGACATTGTAAGCCCACCCCTCACTGTCTTTGGACTTTATCTCAATTGTTGCATCCTCCTGCAGCAAATAGCTTATAACTACGCTGCCACCCGCATCAACGCCGTAGCCCTCCTTGTCAAAAGTAAAGAAGAAAGAGTCGTCTTCAGGGATAACAACCTCAGAGCCCGGCACTCCAGGAAGCCTCTGCTGCTGCAAATCTTCCAACTCCTGCTGCAGTTCCTCTACCCTCGCCTTATCCGCCTCGTCGCACGCAACAGCAACAATCAACATTAAAAACAAAACATATACGCCGCCAATAAATCTATTATGCATAACCGGGTGCTTTAAACGTGCCGCAAGATACGAATAATAATCGGTATCACGCAACATTCCATAGGGGTTCAGTTTCAGAAGAAAAGACAACTTCCGGGCTGATGCCTCCGCATGAAGGCCCTGCTCGCTGTCACTCAGCCTTCCTGCACTACGCTTCAAAAAAGCCTATGCTCGGGGACTCGCGCTTCGCGCTCAAACATCCCTCGCATGGCCGGCGTTTTTGTGCGCTACGTGCTGCGTATTCACTCGTCGCAACACCACAAGCCTAACGGCTTGGCTGTTGATCCTCGCTCATCCGCACCGTCGGCTTCGCTAGCGCCGCTCGCATGCTCCTTCATGCTTTCAGCTGTTTCAGCCCGGAAGGGCAAGTACCACTATCCTTATCGGCCTTTCATCGACAATGACGCTGGAATTGGGCACCATCGGACCAAAAAGAAAAAGCCGATGGATTATAGCTCCCTCGGCATAAAACATCGCACCGGATTCTTACTTACTTTTCGCCACTCGCTTGAAACGCCACTCGTTGGTGTCTCGTTTCCCGTTGCGTTTGTTGAGATTATGGCGAATAGTTGCAGTTGTTCCCCATGTTTGTGGATGCTGCTCATCTTTCCATATCACATTCAAACCATTTCCGTCGCATCGGCATTCTCCAAACATATCTTCCCAAAGATATGTAGGATGATCTTCTTTTCGGCCATCAGGCAAGACTTCATAAGCTCGAATGAGGAATGATGCACGGTAATGCTTATCGGGACTTTCAAAAGTGTAATCAACTCCTGAACGATGAGGATATACTGACCCTTCTTTGGGGAAGTATGGAACATCTGCTCCTTTGTGGTACATATTAAAGTCTCGTCTCCATTCCTCCTTGGTATCGTACTCTGAATAAAGGTAGAATTCGATGTCCGTAGGATAAATGCGTCTTACTCCATTCACAAGGAAGTATCCTGAATTGAAGACAGCTTCTGCTATAGAACGAAACTGGTCCTTAATTGAATCTTCAGTGGCCGTTACTGGATTAAAATCGGCTATTGCTTGAGATAGTGTTTTCATAACAATCGGTTTATGCTTCTTCTTTGGGCCATTCATCGACATCGGCCAGAATATTCCAGCTGACGCAATTGAGGGCACCTTTTTCCTATAAAAGCCGATATTGACACAGAAGAAGAATCCGAGGACTATAGGCCTGGGTTATCATTATTACCTTCTGCTATAGATTCCTTTGTCCGAAGAACAGAAGCCTCATACTCTTTCTTGTCCCTGTAAATAAAGCCCCATTTGTGACCTGGAGCATTCTTGCGGGCCTCAATCTTCGGCTCGTGATACTCAGGATTGCTTATCTCACACCATTCCACCCCAGATTCACCCCCATTCATCGAAAAACCATTTAGGAAGTACTGACGATAAGTAGAGCGGGTATCAATGAATGGTTCCTCTTTCAGGCAAATTATTCCAACCGGATTATATTTATCCTTATTAGCAGAGGCTTTTTCTTTATTCCAAGATGTATTCAGTTCAACGAATTTATTCTCATTGAGATCCAGAACCACATATTGACGGATTAGTGCTGACGCTCTGTAGTGGCCAGACTCTTTCTCAAATGTAATGTCGAAGCCGGACCAATGAGAGTGCAATGTCATGATGGGGAAATAAGGCACATCTCTTTCAACGAACCTACCATCACGATGGTAAACAATATCATCGATAATCCTATCTCCAGAAACAACTTCTTCTTCATGGTAGTAGAACTCAACCTTACTGATGAATATGGCATATTCCTTCCTGACCTTAATGTATCCGCCATAGATCATCTTTTGGGCTAGGAGGCAAAAAACTTGATTCAGCTCATTCTCCTTATCATTTGAATGAGCTCCATCAAACTCATTTAGGCATTCCATTAAGGAATGATTCTTAATGAAATCCAGATTGATATTATGTGACATATGCTATGTGGTTTTATAATTCTTCTTTGGGCCACTCGGGAGCATCAGCAAGGACATTCCACGTTACGCAATGGAGGGCGCCGCCATCGCGGGCCAGTTCTTCGCAGCCTTGTACCTGGAGGACTTTGCAGCCCGGATAGTGCTGCTGGATTTGCTCCAGAGCCTGCTCATCTTCCTTTGCGTGCAGGCTAGGTACAAATATACACTTTTTTACGCGAAGGAAGTTCAGGTAGGCCCAGGATAGTTTGCTGAGCCTGGGGACGTTATATTCCAACTCCTCCACCACAAAGTGCGGCGAAAGGGCCTCCAGCAGCCTTTTCCGCAGGCAAGGGTCGGTTTGGACGTAATTATTCAGGAGGACTCGATTCCCGTCAATCCATCGGACCATTCCATCGGCATGTCCGAAGATTTCGTAGCGGTCCCAAGGTATGATGACAATCTGGATCTGCAAGTAGTTTTCGAGTATGGAAAGCAGCTCTTTCCTTTCAATCCAGTTATTCTCCTGAAAGATTTTGTCGGTCATAATGACCTTATCTCCGCATTTGACAAAGTTGCCGCCGTCCAGAATTAATTCCTTCGGAATTCGTCCGTGGTGCAAATTGTCGATGATTACCATGGGCTGATCCTTTGAAAGGGTCATCGTAAGTATTCGGCCGAGGTCCAAATGTTTAATGATTTTCAGGACATTCGGGATATATCCATCATAGCCCAGCAGATAATCTGGCCAGTACTGATATAAAAAGAAAAGAGTCTTTTCGAGTTGAGTTGGCATATAGTCCCGTGCCCAGACTTGCTTGTAGGATGATGTATAGGGTATGAATTCGACATGAATCTGCTCCCTGCGCAAAGCCTCAAGGAGGTTCCTGCAGACCGGCACGTAGTGGCTGAGGCCATGGGCCAGATACACCATATTCGTTTGATAATCCTGAATCATAGTGCTATTTCTCCTTCTTGATGTAGAATCCGTGTTTCTTGGCCAGTCTCTCATATTTCTCTGCAACCTTGAGGTCTTTTTCTATACCCTGACCTTTCCGGAAGCATCGGGCAAGATTATGTTCTGCACAAGCGCCAGCGCCATTCTCTACTGCCAACGAGAAGTACAGGTAGGCCTTCTGAAAGTCTTTCTGAACGCCAAGGCCCTCTTCATAGCACAGTCCCAGAAGGTTCTGCGCCTCCTCATCATCATAGTCTGCCGCCATGAAGGCATACAGAAGCCCTAGCTGGACATTCCTGTACTTTTCATCCCGGAAAAGATATATCTGTGCCAGATTGACCATTGCCGCGGTGACACCCAAGTCGGCCGCTTTACGGTACCAATACAAGGCCCACCTCATGCTTTTCTTTACCCCGATTCCACAATCATAGCAGAAGCCGTAATCTGAGAACGCTGCTGGATACCCCTTCAATACCAACTTATAGACAAGAGCCAGATACTTTTTTGGATCAGGTTCTCCAAACCAACCGGCACCGTATCCGTAAGACAACGTGTGACCGGCCCGATTATATTTCCTGCGATACAGGTTTTCAAGAATCTCCTTCCCCTCGTTCTTTTTTCCATTTACGATGAGCTTCATAGCATCTGCATATGCCTTATCCCATTTATCGTAAATATTAGCAATGTCCTCTTCATGGGGCATCATCCTCATTGCGTAACAGCGACCGGGTATTTCAATAGACTTATCAACAATTGCTGGAGGTTTAATCATAATGGAATATATTATAATTATAAATTATTAAACATCAGATACTTAACCAATCCAGCGGCAAACATAGGGGCTTATTTCGAGGCCGCCAAACAAAAGATGTTAAAGATTGTTAAAGGATTCGAAAAGAACTGTCAATATAGGTGCTATACTAGGGGCAATTCGGGGACATAGAGATGTGGTTGTGAATACTTACATTTGACTCCAGAAGAACGGCATCAGACAGGCCTAGACAGGAAGATTGAAGGCCCCGGGAATTGGACGCCTCCGGCAGATGTGAAGGAACGTGCCCGAAAATTCATCGAAAATGGTGGCAATGATGATCCAGCATTGGACGCTATCCAGGACGGTGACTACCACGATCTGTTAGACCAAAATGGTGGACCTGAAGGGTTCTGATTACGTAAGCGAAGAATAGCATAATAAAAAAGGGCTTCGATAGCGCTCCAGCGCCAGCAATATGACAAGTTCTCGGCCACATATTTGGGGCTGAGTGACTATAGCCAGAGTTGATGAGAAAGATTGAGAAATTAACTTCTATTAATCAAATTAGCCCAGGCTTCCGGACTCATATTGCCGTGGGTTAGATATGTGTTCCGGGGACTTGTCAAGGTATAATAATGAGTCTCCAATTCTGGGATTGCCTTCAACCATTCTGCTTTATGTCGAAGAATGAATATGGTTTTCCCCTCTGTGATAGCCTTTCTAACCAATTGACTTGTATACTCGAAAGAAGGGAGGGGCGCCCTCATAAAATCATAAAAATCCTTCGAGTGATACGGGTAGAACTCCAACTCAAATAATTTTGGGGTGCGACCTAAAAGTTTTGTAAGTTCTCTCAAACGCTTTTGCCAGTATTCCTGACCAGGATGGACAATCGTCTTTTTCGATCTGGGGCATACTGCCTCAATCTTGTACTTTGGATCAACCCAAAAGAAATCTTTATTCTTATGAGAATATACATCCTTCAAGATTGTGGGCAAAATATCAAGACAGAAAAAACAATTGTCCCGGTCAGAAAAACCTGGGTTACCTGTCAGAATATAAACCTCAGCTTGCGGATCCCCAACAAACGGCTCCGGGTGTAATTCAAGGCAAAGCTTCTTAAAATCATCAGAAGGAAGTGTGTCTATAACGGGTTTGTCACATGAAGCAAATATACGATTATCCTCTATTGATAGGGACAGCCAAGGGTTGGTATCACACATAATTTGAGTAATTATCCGTATTTATGTTATTCCGGTTTCGGAAGGCCAGGATAGTAACGCCAATCGTACTCTATCTCCAGTACCTTCATGGCAGCATACTCCCAGTACTTATCATGGAAGCTCGGGGTGAATTTGGCCATCTCCAGACGATGTGCGATTGGGTCGGAGTTCTGGCCATAGATGTCCGTGAATTCAGCGCTCTTTCTTTCCACAAGATCTCCTTCATCATCATGCTGAAGCATATAAAAGACGGTTCCTACTCGGGTGATGCTCTCACATTCTTCCGGACGGATGCAATGATTATCCAGGACAAAAGCATACCGGAAGCATTCGGGATTCTCTTTATATCCAAAGGTGTTCAGCGGGACATCATACTCGGAGCCATGGGTCTTGATGTGGCAAATATCACCGGTAAAGATGCTTTCCCCCTTTGAGTCTTTGTATGGAGTCTTAACGCCAGCAAAGAGAGCCAACCGTGCATATCCTCGACCTTTACATTCATCATGGAAGACTGCCTCAACAACGGTCTGGTCATGATTCCCTGACTGGACATCGTCATAATCCCAGATATAGAGAATATCGTCAAAGAAGAAGAACTTGCCCATAGCCTTGTAGCCAAACTTGTTTTCATCGTCAACATAACGAATCATGACATCTGGTTCAGTCCAGGGGATACCTGCTCCGATAATGTAGGCGTGTTCCTCGCAAAGCCTTTGGAGGACCTCCATATTAATGACTGGTGGAGCTTCTTCTTTCTTCTGGTACCGCAAGGGGGCATAGTTGATAAGTTGAACAATCCATACGTCAGGAAAAGACACATTCGGGAGCTTGAAAGCCTCCAGGAAGAGCGGCGCCATGTCCTTATCCTTAAAGCCGGCGATACCACAACCGACACGTGTGAGAAGAAAACGATTCATCGGATGCTGCCTGGCATACTCGATGAAATCATCGACATAAGGTTTAATGGCGGACAGCGGTCCGTGCATCGTGGGAATTGCGTAGCACCGCCCCTGCGGTCCTACTCCATTGCCCCACTCTGCACCAAACTTTTCATACGCCAGGCGTGCGGCGCCTCCACCGTGTTGGCCTTCAAGATTGCTGCCGAATACGAAAATTTCGCACTCAGAAAGCTCCGTAATGTGATTGGGGGCAATTAACTTATTGATCTTTTGCATATGTAACTTGATATAGCCATTACAAATTTCGCAAAAAACAGTAAGTACAACAAATGCACTATCCCAATAAGACGGCATAGTGGAATAGTTGTAAAACCATATATCAAACAGTTAAGCGCCTTTGGTGTCATTTCTGCCGAAATGATTGATAAACCGGCTTTAGTGAATAACCCAGCCCAGCCGGCGAGCGAGCATTTCCAGCAATTCGCGATCAGATTCAGGGATAGAAACAGTTACAGTCATGAGGCCGTTATATTCAGTTTCCGGTTCTGCAAGCGCCAATGCCGGTTCAGTACGCAGCGGTTTATAACCTGCCACAAGAGACCTTGTTTCAGCGCATTTCTTGCGCATATCAATGTTATACTGCTCTTGAAGCTGGATCCAGAAATCAGCAGATATACCCGGTAATCCACTCTCAATTTTTGCGGCGACAACAGGTGTGATACTCCTCGTTCCGTGAATAATTGCACTGAGATGGCTGGCCTGGATTCCAATAGCCTGCGCAAAATCCTTTCTTCTAATACCTCTCGCATCAAGTTCCTCACCCAGGATATCACCCGGGTGTACCGGAATAGCCGGTGTCAAATCCTTTGCATAGTACAATTTCTTGTTACCTGTTTCCATAATGAGTATCGTCTATTTCTATCAATTCCAACTCTATTCCATCTTCATGCTCCAGAAAGATTAGCCGATGAACATAACTATTCGACAATCTGACGGAGGAATATCCAGAGTATTCATACTTCAACTGCTCATAATGAAGAAAACTCAGCCTCTTCAGATCTTCAACGCTGCCAGCCTTCTGCATCGCCATGACCGCCCGCGAGAAGCCCGCCTTCAGCACTTTATTGCGTGATACTTCTTTGTATTTATTACTCCTGCCAGTATCATACAACTCCCTCAAATCTTCTCCCATCGACACATTCATACTCCACTAATTTTCTCTACAAATATAATTATTTTCCAGATAATTATCATAATTATTATGATAATAGCATCAAAAAAGATGGCAGATAGCCAAGCAAACACATAAGCACGTACCTGGCTTGTCCTGCCAAAGCGCCGATGTTCGCCAGAGCCAACCCGTCCCCGCGGCAGTGGAGGCGCCTAGGACTCTAAGAATGATGAAGGTGGTGCTCCCGCCAAAGTTTCGTGAAGCGCCAAAAGTCCGTGTGGCGCTTTGGCAGGACTGCTGGCGACACAGCGAAGGGCAGATATAGTCCGCAGCTTGAATTCTTTCAGGGGCAGATTTTTGCCCAGAAAGTAGCGCCATCAGGCGCTAGCGTAGCGCGTGCGGGCAGGTTAAAGAGTAGCCAGCGCGGAGCGGCGGGGTTTGGGGCGGAGCCCCAGTATTATGTGGGAGGCATCTGCCACAAGCGGACGTTACAGTGCGATGATCATTTTGATCTTTCCCATCGTTTTTTCGGATCACCTTCAGAACGCGCATGTCAGATTCGATTCCGTTTAAGTGCCGATAACGTCCGGGATATTGGGACGTTATACGCAAATAAGGCCGTTTTTGACGCTAACGTCCCGGTTTTTGGGACGTTATCGACACTTCGAGGAAAAAGTTGTGCTTGAAACACAGGCGACGCCCGGAGTCTTCAGATATATACAAAACAACAAGCAGGTATCGGTTGATACCTGCTTGTTGTTTGTAGGTAAGTACCCCTATCCTACCCGATAAGCTGCGGGAGGAAGATGGAGAAGATGAGGATGGCGAGGCCGGCGGTGAGAACCCAGATGATGCGGGGCTTGCAACCCTTCCACTCTTTGAGGACAATGCCCCAGAAGTTGGAGAAGAGGATATCCAGCGACATCAGGATTGCCCATGCGAATGCGAGCAGCGCGGGCGAGCTGGTGAGGAACGCCTTGCCCAGACTCAAGCCAAAGAACTGGCTGTACCAGAGAATACCGGCCAGGGCGCAGAAGAGCAGGTTGTGCCCCCAGAGTTTACCCTTCTTGTAGTCGCCCCAGGTCTTATTCTTGCTGTTCTGGCTGAAGCAGTAGATGGCATTCACAATAAAGCCGCCGAACGTTACCAGCAGCACCGCGGGGAGCTGCTTGAACATATCGTTAGTCCCCTCAAAGAACATCTTGTCGCCGCAACCGAGGCCGATTGCAAAGCAGGCGCTCATAAAGCCGGAAATCAAGGCCACCAGGATACCCTTGCCAAAATTGAAGCGCTGAGGCTCGGCTCCCTCCTTATTGTTTGCAGCACTTGCCTTGGCCCTCATACTGCCAGCCAGACCGATGATAAGCACGCCGATGAACATCACAACGACGCCGGCAATAACCGCCCCGGTGATAGTGCCCACCGCACCGCTGCTAAGACCGAGAAGGTCGGTAGCAACCGGAGTGAGGATAACGCCCAGTGCAGAACAGATACCCAGCGCCAGGCTCTGGCCAAGGGCAACACCCAGATAACGCATAGAGAGGCCAAAGGTGAGACCACCCACACCCCACAGCATACCAAAGAAAATGGTAAGCAGGGTTGCCTTGGGATCGGCAGTATAGAGAGACATCAGGGAGTTGCCATCAGTCACCGCGAGCAGCGCACCCAGCAACGGGAACACCAGCCATGCGAAGACGCCCTGGACAATCCAGTAGCTCTCCCAGCTCCACTCCTTGATCTTGTTGATGGGCACATAACTGCTCGCCTGGCAGAACGCGCCAATCGCGATAATCAGTAAACCTATGAGAATCATAAACGACTACCTTTTGCTGGTTACCTCTGCCTCGTATTTCTGGATGACATCGATGAACTCCTGACCTACGGGGACATTGTTCTTAAGGCAGAACATATCATAAACAGCACCCCAGGGCATAGCCTTTGCCTCCTCAAAGAGGGCGAGCACCTCAAAGTGCTTGTCTTCAAGCTCGTACTTGCTCATCGCCTCGCGAGGCTCGAGCATAGCGCGGAGCATACACTTCTGTGCAGCGCGGCTGCCGGTTACATAAGCACCGACACGGTTCATTGCACCGTCGAAATAGTCCAGACCATAGTGAACACGCTCCAAGGCGCCGGCACGTACAATCTCTGCAAAGAGCTCGAGAGTGTTATCGTCCATGATTGTAACATGGTCTGAATCCCAACGGATCGGGCGGCTGACATGGAGCATCAACTCAGGAACGAAGTTCAAAAGTGCCGATACTTTGTCTGCGGGAATCTCAGCCGGGTGGTAGTGTCCGGTATCGATAGTGGGAATCTTGCCGTTTGCTGCTGCGTATGCGGTATAGAAGTCATGGGAACCGACGGTGAAACTCTCCAGGCCGATTCCGAACACCTTGCCCTCAATGCAGTCTTTCATGTGCTTCTTATCCTCTGCAAAAATCTTGTCGAGCGAATCCTTGAGCAGGCTGCGATAGAGGAAGTGGTTTACAGAGACATCCTTGCACCCGTCGTGTACCCACACGTTGAGGATACAGGGGTCATCCTGGGCCTTACCCATAGCATCAGCGATATCGCGGCAGCGCTTGGTATGCTCAATCCAGAAATCGCGGATACCCTTGTCCGGGTTGGAAAGCGACAGATTGCCGCTCTTGGGGTGTGAGAACGATGTGGAGTTGAAGTCAAGCTTTGTGTCGTTAGCCTTGCCCCAGTCAATCCAGCTCTTGAAATAATCTACCGTCACCTCATCGCGGTCAACCACCTTCCCCTGGAAGTCACCATAAATCTCGTGGAGATTCAGGCGGTGGGTACCGGGAATCAGGCTCTTTGCCTTGAGCACGTCTGCGCGGAGCTCATCTATGTTGCGGGCCGCACCGGGATAGTTGCCGGTGGACTGGATACCTCCGGAAAGGGCGCCTGCCTGCACTTCGAAACCCTTAACATCATCTGCCTGCCAGCAGTGCATTGAGAGGTGGAAATTCTGGAGCTGCTCCATAACCTTGTCGGTGTCGATACCGATGGCAGCATAACGTTCTTTGGCCTGTTCGTAGGCCTTTATTACCTGTTGTTCTTTCATCTTGGTTTAAACTATTTTGAAATTATTTCCTTAAATCTGGTGTATGCTTCATTCCAGAGGGCGGCATCTTCCGGGAGATACTCCTCCGTAGAGATGCTGTCGCCGATAAGACGGCGCATATCCTCTTTTGTATTTACGATACCGGCTGCGCGCGCCTGAATCATCACGTTGCCGATGGTAGTTGCCTCCGACGGGCCGGCGAGCACCTTAAGGCGGGTGGCATTGGCGGTGATCTGGTTAAGCAGGGCGTTCTTGCTGCCGCCGCCGATTATATGCAGCACCTCGATAGGCTCTTTGACAAACTTGGAATTGAGCACGTCAATCACGTTGCGGTACTTCAGGGCCAGCGACTCAAAGATGCAGCGCACCATAGCGGCATCGTTTTCCGGAACCGGTTCGCCGTGAGAGCAGCAGTAATCCTTGATAGCCTGCTCCATATCTTCCGGTGCGGCGAAAGAGGGGTCGTCCGGATCCACAAAAGAGACGAAAGGCTTCGCCTGCCCCATCATCTCCACGATCTGGGGGTAGCTGTAGTCTTTACCCTGCTCTTTCCATTTCACGCGGCACTGCTCCAGCAGCCACATTCCGGTAACGTTCTTGAGGAAACGGATGGTACCGTCTATCCCGCCTTCGTTGGTGTAATTTTCCTTGAACGATTCCTCGCCTATAATGGGCTCATAAGCTTCGATACCGATGAGCGACCAGGTACCGGAAGAGAGGTATGCGAAGTTCTTGGTGGTGGCGGGAACGGCTGCAACGGCACTGCCGGTATCGTGACCGGCGACCGCAACTACCTTGACCTTTCCAAGTCCGGTCTCTTTGGCAAGATCATCCGTGAGGGTGCCCACGATGTGGCCGGGCATCACAATTTCCGGGAAAAGGTCAGGGGTGATGCCGGCTGCCTTAAGCAATCCTTCATCTATCTTCTTATCGTAGGGATTCAGGAACTGGGAGGTGGAGAGGATGGTGTATTCGCACACCATCTTTCCGGTGAGAAGGTAAGAGAGCGCATCGGGCAGGAACAGCACCTTGTCTGCAGCCTCCAGAGAAGAGTTGCCTTCGCGGCGGAGGGTAAACAGCTGGAACAGGGTGTTGAAGTTCATGAACTGGATACCGGTGCGGCGGTAAACCTCATCCTTGGGTACAATCTTGAAGTACTCCTCCATCATGCCGTCGGTATAATGGTCACGGTATGCGCGCGGCTGCGAGAGGATATGCCCGTCCTTGCCGATGCATACTATGTCCACACCCCAGGTGTCGATTCCGATGGATGAAACCTCTATGTCGCGGGAGCCAACTTTCTTAAGCCCCTTGCGTATCTCGTCAAAAAGGTAATACAGGTTGCAATATGTGCGGCCTGCAATGGTAGAGAAACCATTTGCAAAACGGTGCACCTCCTCAAGTTCCAGGCGGCCGTTGTCAAGACGGGCGAGCACCACCCTGCCGCTGGTTGCCCCCAAATCAATGCTGATAGATGTAAATGACATATTTTGGTGAATTATAATTCGATTCTTCAAAATTATGCAATCTTTATCTAAAAGTCAATACTCAATCCGTCAAAAGCCGGGGCGATGTTAGGTGGAAGTGCGGCAGAGAATGCCTCGTGAGGCGGAAGCTGATGCGAGAGATGTGTGAAGAAAGATTGCCTTGCCCCCACTTTTTCAATCACTTGCAGCGCTTCCGGCACGCTGAAATGCGATATATGACTTGTATAGCGGATGGCGTTAATAACGAAAAACTCCACCCCACGGAATTTTTCGATATCGGCATCGGCGATGCTGCTGGCGTCGGTAAGATAGCCGAACTTGCCAAACCGGAACCCCAGCACCGGCAGCTTGTAATGCAAGGCCCGCACAGGGATTATCTCCACTCCGTCAATAGCGAAAGGGGCATCTGAAATTGTGTGCAACTCAAACTGGGGCGCACCGGGATAAGGGTGCTCATCAAAGGCATAGCTATACTCCTTTTTGAGCGACTCCTGGACATACTTCTCACAATATATCGGGAACGCCCGCTGCTCAAAATAGTTGAAGCTGCGCACGTCGTCCAGACCGCCGGTATGGTCTTTATGATGATGCGTAAGCAGCACGGCATCGACGTGCTGGATATTCTCGCGAAGCAGTTGGGTGCGGAAATCAGGGCCGGCGTCCACCAGCAGCTTCAACCCCTCATACTCCACATACACCGAGCAGCGGAGACGTTTGTCGCGCGCATCGGCAGAGGTGCATACAGGGCAGCTGCACCCCAGCATGGGGATCCCGGAAGAGGTGCCGGTACCCAGAAAAGTGACCGAATTAGCCATAAGTTACAATATGACATCGACTATTTCCCTCACCAGCGCGGGGTCATAGTCGCGTTCTACCTTGATATAGTTCCGGCTGTAGCCGAACATCTTTCCGTCACGCACCGTACTCTCAAACAGCACCTGCTCCCGCCGGCCACAGTTTGCCTCGCAGAATTCTGCGTGCAGCCGGCTGCACAACTCCTCCAGGCGTGCCACCCGCTCTGTCTTGACACTCTCCTGCACCTGGCCGGGCATATCCGCCGCAGGCGTTCCAGCCCTCCTGGAATAAGGGAAGATATGGATAAATGCCGGGTGTATCTGCTCCAGGAAGCGATAGGTCTGTTCAAAATCGGCATCAGTCTCGCCCGGGAAACCCGCAATCACGTCGATACCGAAGAACACATGCTCCATCTTGCCGCGGATATACTCTATCCTGCGTCGGAAGAAATCTGTGTTGTAACGGCGGTGCATAGCCGCCAGCACCCGGTCGCACCCGGACTGCAGCGGGATGTGGAAGTGCGGCAGGAACTTGGTGCCGGAAGCGATCCAGTCCACAATCTCCTCTGTGAGCAGATTCGGTTCGATTGAAGATATACGGTAGCGCTCTATGCCCTCCACGGCGTTCAGCGCCTTTATCAGATCAAAAAATGACTCCCCGGTACTCTTGCCAAAGTCACCGGTATTCACCCCTGTGAGAACCACCTCCTTGAAACCGGAAGCGGCGATGGCCTCGGCCTGGGCCACGATATCGGCAATTGGGGCGTTGCGGCTGTCACCACGGGCCAGCGGCACCGTGCAATAGGTACAATGGTAGTCGCATCCGTCCTGCACCTTTAAAAAGGCACGGGTGCGCCCGGTGGAAGAGTGCGCGGCAAAAAACTTGCGGCTCTGCTCAATTGGCTTGACAAAAATCTTTTGTGGAATGCTTTCTGCGGTAGCGATTGCGAGCAATTCCCCTTTATAGTCTGAGCCCACCACAGCCCAGACGCCATCCAACTCAGCGAGCTGCTCTGCACGCAGCTGCGCCTGGCAGCCAGCCACAATAATACGGGCTCCGGGCGCCTTGCGGTGCAGGCGGCGGATCAGGTTGCGCCCCTTCTTGTCGGCGTGTTCCGTGACGGAGCAGGTATTGACGACATAGATATCGGCAGGCTCACCCGCATCTACAATCTCAAAACCGGCAGCCTCAAATGCGCGGGCCCAGGAGGACGATTCTGCAAAAGACAGCTTGCAGCCAAGAGTATCGAAAGCCGCCCGCTTCATAACCTAAAAGCTAAGTGTTACGCAGGCCGCGGTATGCTCAGCATCAAGCGCGTTCTGGGCGTATTCAAACGGAGGATTCATCTTGCAGATGGTGACGGTGGCATGCTTTACCGCCGGCGCGTAGTATCGGACGTTTTTCAGGATTTTGCCCGCCACATGCTCCAGCAGATTAGCTGGAGTGCCCATCTCGCTCTTGACGATATTGTAAAGCAGCGAATAGTCAACGGTATGCTTGAGATCGTCGGTTGCAGCCGCCTTGCGCAAATCCACCGTACAGCGCAGCGAGACGTTATAATCCGCACCCACTATGCGCTCCTGCGGCAGGCATCCGTGATATGCGTGGAAGCGCAGATCCTTAAGTTCTATGATACCCTCTTTATTCATCACTTTGCAAGCATTACAAACACGCACGGCCGTTTGCCGATTGTAACCGGGTTGCGGCGCCACTGACCGACTTCCCTGGTGCGGATAAAGGCATCCGCCTGGGTAATATTGGCCGCCACGCAAAGCCGCGTTGCGCCATCCAGCGTCTCCAGCATATCGGACATAAGGGAGTCGTTGCGATAGGGAGTCTCGATTATTATCTGGGTCTGGTTCAGCCGGCGTGAGATGCGCTCCAACTCCTGCAGGCGGGCACGGCGCTCAGCCGCCTTAACCGGGAGATAACCCGTAAAGGCGAACGACTGCCCGTTGAGTCCCGACGACATTAGCGCCATCATAAGTGATGAGGGCCCTACCAGCGGAATTACCTCTATATCGAGACTATGGGCCTCCGCAACCAGGATGCTGCCCGGATCGGCGACTGCCGGAAGGCCGGCTTCGCTTATCAGGCCGACGTCCTGTCCATCTTCCAGCAACCGGACATAACCGGCGGCATCTTCTGCAGAAGTGTGTTCATTTAATTCGTAAAAAGTCAGGCTGTCTATATTCCCCTTGAGCCCGGCAGCGGAGAGGAAGCGGCGGGCAGTGCGGACCTCCTCCACAACATAGGTGCTGATATTGCGTATGCAGGCGAAAACCGCAGCGGGAAGAACCTCGTGCGGATCACCTTCACCCAGCGGCGATGGAATCAAAAACAACCGTCCTTTCATAGGAAGGCGAAGTTACGCAACTTTTTCGATATTGTTCTCGGCAGCATACCAAAGATACCCCTCTACCTGACTGTATCCCATCTGGCGGAGCATCTCCATATATTGCATCACCTGACGGCGGTATCCGGCATGATGAGCGCCAAACTTATAATCCACCACCACAGCGCGGATGCCGTAAATCACCACCCGGTCTGGGCGATGCACTTTGCCGTCGGTATCAATTATGGAGAGTTCGTTGAATACCTCAACACCGGTTGCAAACCAGCCGTAAGGCGCCGCCGTGGCCACCATCCTCTCCACCAAAGCCCCGGTCTCAGAAGATGCCTCCGCAGAGAGTTCTCCCGATTCAACAGCCTGCGACACCGCCCACGGAATATCCTCCGGAGCATTTATGCGCGAAAGGATATCGTGCAAAACAATGCCTCTTGCACGGGCAGCCCAGCGTCCCTCGGGATTGAAGAAATCGGAGCCCCTGTAAACCAGTTCCAGCCTCTTGCGGGAACCGGTTCCCTCCATCGGGATGGAGTTATATCCATCCAGTTTTATACTGTCTATACTATCGCCGGCATTTGCCTTGTACTGCTCCGGTTCCCCCGCCTCAAAAACATTCCCCTCCATCTTTCCGGCAAGATAATCCTGCAGCATATTTGAGATACCCTTCTTTCTTCCCCCTACATTGGCAAATACCACCAGCTCGTGCTCTGCACGGGTAAAGGCGACATATGCGGTATTAAGGGCATCCATCTTATAGAATAACGCCTCTTGCGCGTAAAAATCCCTGAAGGTCGATTCCTCCACCTCTTTTTTGAATTCCACCGGCATTATGCCAGTATCAAAATCATCCTTGCCCGCACACCACATATAATTGGGATTGTTATTGCCAGGGGTGAGCGCTTCGTGGAAAAACGGCATAATCACTACCGGGCAACCCAACCCCTTGGCTTTGTGGATAGTCATTATGCGCACAGCGTTGGCGCCCTTGGGAGCAGAGATAGCCTGTTTGCAACCTGTCTCCTCCCACCAGCGCACGAAACCAGCGATATCGGAACCATTGTCGCGCATATAATCCAGCACGACATCCATAAATGCCATCAGATATGGCATCTGCCCCTCAAGCAGATCCTCGCCAAGTGAGCGGACTATGTTCTCGCAAATGTCGTACAGCGAGTTCCCGCTTAAGTCAACAAAATCTACATCAAGACCGATTTCTTTGATAATCTGAGCATTGACCGCGTCATCCGGGTTGACCATATACTTCAATACCGCCACAATCCGCTGGACATATCCGGAAGAGCCCACCACAAGTGACTCATCGGTAATCACATCTATCTCGTCTGCAATCAGTCGGACTGCGGCAGCGGCAGCCTCTTTGTTAGTGCGAACCAGCACGTAAACATCGCTGCGGGGATATCCCTGGGAGTCGAGCCGGGATATCTCATCTTTAAGCAAAGCCAGCGAAGGGATGTCTCCATTCTCCTCATCCTTACCCTCATAGAACGTCACTTTAACATAACCACCACCTTTTGAGACAGCCTCCTGGTGACAATCGGAATATACCTTTGCAACGGTCTCATCTCCGTCGAAACTACCGCCATCCTGTCTGGTAATTGTCTCGAAGAACCCGTTGTTGAAGTCAACTACGGCCTTGTCGCTGCGATAATTGCGCAACAGCGTCTCGTGGCGGAGATTTTTGCCATCCAAGGCAGAATCTATCCCGCTTTCCAGGGTGTTCCAGTCGCTCCCGCGCCAGCGATATATACTCTGCTTGACGTCTCCCACAATCAGGTTGTCTCCACCCGCATCCAGACTCTGCTCCAGCAGCGGCTTGAAGTTGTCCCACTGCATCAGCGAGAAATCCTGGAATTCGTCCAGCAGGTAGTGGTCTATCCAACTGCCTATCCTCTCGTAGATGAACGGGGTGTCGCTTGAGCCAATCATTGTGTGCAATGCATCGGTGGTCTCGCCCAGCAGCATCAGGTTATTCTCTTTGAGATACTTGCCCAGGGCGTCATAGATTCCGCCGAATATCTTCATCACACCCAGATTGTTGCGGATAATCAGCGCGGTACGGTATTTTGCATAGGATTCGCCAAACAAATCCACTATCTGTCTCAGCAGGACATCAAGGCCCGGTTTATCTCCACGGCTGCAGGCTGCCATGGCGCGCGGTTGCATCGTTTTCAAGTTCTTGGCTGCGAACCAGCTGTCCGGTCCGGCAGTGAACATTTCCTTCTGCCCTGCGGTCAGCAAGGGCATCCCACCCTTGGCATAAGCCGGCAGTTTTTGCATGGCACCTTTCTGCCCGCCTTTGAAATCATCCAACGAGAGACTTTGCTCTGCAATGGCCGCCAAAGCCTCTTTGGCAGCACCGCTCAGTTCCTTTTCAAACCAATCCACATAGTCGGCCGCAGCCTTGCCCACAACATCGATTTTGTCGGCATCGGAGTCATAATCGCCCGCCTTTTTCTTGAAATCCTCCTTTATGAACAGCTTGGCAAAGTCGAGCAGCTGCTTTGTATATTTGGATTCGCTGTTGTATCGCCACTGGTCAAGGGCGAAACCATTAATTACCTTGTATATCTTGTCGGCATCCGGCGTCGAGGCGTCATCGAGGCTGGAGAGCATATCGTCTATGGCGTGCGAGAGGACATCCTCGTCGCTGAGCTCTATCCGATAGTTGGAGAAACGCCCCAGCTCCCGGGCAAACGACCGGAATATCTGCTGGAAGAACTTGTCAATTGTTGTGACCTGAAAGTTAGAATAATCGTGGAGAATGGCCGTCAGGATGGTCTTTGCGCGCGCGCTGACCCTTTCCGCATCGGCGGCAGAGAGATCCTTGATCTCTTCACCCCTCCCCTGCGAAAGATTGTACAGGATCGAGACGATGCGGCTCTTCATCTCCTCGGTGGCCTTGTTGGTGAAGGTCACCGCCAGAATGTGCTTATAACTCTCGGTATCGGCATTTGCCCCGAGCAGTATGTCGATATATTTATGCGCCAGCGTATGGGTCTTGCCGCTGCCCGCCGAAGCTTTGTATATTTCAAGTATTCCCTTCATGATGTTACCCTCCTATCTGCCGCAAATTGCCTTAGCGGGGCAATAATCGCACGTTTTGTTGCCCGCCGCCACAGAGTCGAACGCCTCCGACGGGTCGAATATCTCCCCTATCAAACCCTTGAGCCTTTGGCCGAAGGCCTCTACCGTCTCTTTGGGGCAGTACTTGCTCTCCACCCCCTGGGAATAGAGGTTCCTGACCTGATATACCGCGAGGTTGAACTCCTTGCCGGAGTCCTTCTCCATGGAGAGAAGCAGGGCATAAACCAGCAACTGGAAAGAGGTCTTCTTTTCACCTTCGAATACTTTTTCAAGGCACGACTCATTCAGATAGCTGCCCACCTCGTTTACCGTACCAGTTTTATAATCGCAGATGCGCAGGTGATCGCCATCCTTGCGGTCGAGCCTGTCTATAAACCCCTTGATGCGGGCTTTTGACGGGACTCCGGACACATCTATTTCGATGGTGTTGAGCATCTGCTTCTCTGAAGCCATATAGGTGAACGGAGCATAATCGCAGTCGCGGCGCAGCGTGGTGCGCACCATCTCCGCCACAAGATTGGCCGTGATCTGGTTGCGACGTCCCAGCGGGGCGTCATCCGCCTGCTTGAGTTCCCTGTTCAGGAAGATGGCAACCTGACCCTCCACATATCCTTTCTCTTTTATCAAGCGGTCCAATACCTCTTTCGTCACAACGGACCCCCGGCCAAGATGCTCGTACACAGCCTCCATAGTGTGATGGAAGGTGTTACCAAACTGCCCGGCATCCACCTCTTCCGTAACTTCATCCTCCTCTTTAAGACCGGCGACATACTTGTAATAAAACTTCAGGCGGCAGGCCAGATAGTCGTTAAGCGAGCTTGCAGACAAATATTTGCCGCCGCCACCGCCTTCCAGATAGAGGTCCCGCATCCTGGCCAATACTTCATCTGTCTTGGCCACAGTGCGGACAGCCCCCTCTACCGGCTTGATCTCCAAATCGACACTACTGAACTCCATCGGGAAATGGTAATGGTAGCGCAACTGCTTCACAAAACGGCTCTCCTCGCCGCTCAACAGTCCTTTTGTGCGGGAGTCGTAAATGAGCACAACCTTTTTTGCGCGATAGATGCTGCGATAAAAGTGATACGCCGCAATAGAGTCGAACAACTCTACCGTCGGCAGGCCGAATCCGCGCCGGACATTATATGGTATCAGGCTGTCGCCCACGCTCTTTGCGGGGAAAACGCCCTCGTTTACAGAAAGGATGATAAGGGTCTCGAAGTCGATTGCCCGGACCTCAAGCGGGCCCATAACCTGCAGGCCGCTGAGCGGTTCACCGCGGAAATCCACCGTCAGGCGGGAGGTCACTTCGCGCAAGAAACGGAAGTAGGTCTTCACCGACATGGGGATGTTAAGGTCGCGCAGGTGGCTGATTGAGGTAAAATAGCCGTGCGCAAACTCGCACTCGATGCCGGGCAGCGACGGGGCAATCGTATTCAGGCACTCCATCTGCCATGAAGCCACGCCCGCAGTATCTGTCTGCGGCGTAAAAAGCTGCTTTAGGATATCGTCGCCGACAAACATATCCCCGCTCACGTAAATCATGTTAGACTTTACTATATCCAGCTTAAGCTGCGGCGCAGTTTCGGGGCAAAGGTTGCGCACAAACGGATGGTTCAGGATTGCCAGGACATCCTTGTGATAGAAGCCCCGCCCTTCGCGGCGGTTTATCTGCAGCGAAGCCATCATATCCATCAGCGAAGCCGTAGCGCTGTTGTGCAACCCGTAGCCCATAGTGACATTGATGTGCCGGATATCCTCCGGTATCGAATTGAGCAGCGACATCAGCAGATTCTCGTCCGGGAGCACCACGGCCGTGGAATCTTCTCCCGCCGCAGCCAGCTCAGCAGCCGCCACCTTGGCCTGGGCCACTGCACTAGATGCCGCCACGACCTTTATCTGCGGAGTTCCGGCCGCCTCTGCCTCAATTTTGAACTTGGAGGGATATTTCTCCAGGTAACCTTTTATAAAGTGAGACGCCTTGTTGGCCGGATCGCGCAGACACTCGCCATAATAATCCCAGTAAAAGTCGCCGTCCGCCTCCCGGCGGAGATAATCCAGCAGCACCATCTCGCACTTGCAAAGGGCGTTCTGCCCCACGACTACAACGCGCTCGTAACCAGCCAGGAAAGACGGAGCCTCTGCATCATCTGACAACAGCCTTTCTGCCACCTGGCGCTGCAGCATCCCTTCGTATGCGATTCCTCGCCTGAAGAGCTCTTCGCGAAAGGCGGTATAAAGATCGTCCAGGATGGACCACATCCCCAGAAACTTCGTCTTCTGCTCAGATTCTTTTCCAGAGACAATCACACCCCAGAAACGCTTCAAGGCATCCTTCTGCTCTTCTGAAAGGAAGTCATAGCCGCTGTCCAACTCGCGCAGGTCGCTTATGAGTGCAAACAGTTTGGCATGATCCGCCATATACTTGTCAACGTCGTTGAAATCGGCAAGAATGGTCTCGCCAAGCGACACGAATTCATCAAACCCTTCGCTTTCCCGTCCCCGATTACGGCATATTGCAGAGTACTGCGTCCACAATATGTACAGCAACTCTATCTTGTCGCCACGCCTGAGCTCGCCCAAGCGGGCAAACAGGTCGCCTATAGTGATTATATCCGGCGAGAACAGCGGCTTGCTGCTGCACTGGCCCAGGTACTTCTGGAAGAACAGCGACGACCGGCGTGAGGGGAACACAAACAGGCACCGCCTGAGCTCAACCTCATCCTGGGCAGAATAGGCCTTGGCAATCTGATATAAGAAGCTGTTTTTCATGCAACTTGAGGATATTTGTCAGCGATCTTGTCAACGACAAATTTATACAGGTATGTGAGCAGAATTGCTACACATGTACCATAAATCAAACCCACCGCCACATCCAGCGGAAAATGATAACCCAGATATATCCTGCTATATGATACCAGCAGCGCCCAGACAATCATCACTATCCTAAGCCAGCGGCGGCCAAGTATCCTGGTAATCAGCAACGAGTAACAGATAGTATTAGCCGCATGGGCGGAGAAGAATCCATACGGGCTGCCGGTTCCGGTCGGGAAACGCCCCACGGCTGTAACCGGGTCATACCCGGGGCGCGGCCGTGCCACCAGCATCTTCACAAAATTAGATCCCCAATCGCACATCAAATAGCCCAGAATGCAGATTGCCAAGGCCGCGATGCCCGCCATCCAGAAACGATCTTCTAAAATCGGTCTGCGAATGGCATATCCGCCGCACTGCGTGGCATAGCATTTGCGGAAAAACGCGGCGGTCGCAAGGGCCAGATAGAGCGGAATCCATACTGCAATCGCGGAGAGGGACCACATTATCGGGTCAAGAAATGGCGTCCAAGCCCCATTCAGGGAGAGAAATAACCGGTGGTCAAAAGATATGATGCTATCCATCAGAGATTCTGTTTGCGATTAACAAAGTTATCTTATTTTTGCGGCCGCCACAAACAAATGGAAATAATAAGATGAACAAGTTTTTAAGATATATCCCCTCAATAATACTTACCCTCTTTACAACTGTTTCTTTTGCCCAGAATACCCAGACCGTAGTCACAGGCCGCGTACTTGACAGCGAGACCCGTGAGGGCGAGGTGGCTGCAGTTGTCATTATCCAGCGCGAAGGGGACAATCTCGCATACTCAGTGACCGACACTACCGGCGCCTTCTCACTCAATACATACGCCTCCGGCGCTTTGACTCTAAGGATTGAGAACATGGGGCGCAAGACCATAGAACAGGCTTTCTCCGCCGCCGGCGGAACCATCGACCTTGGTGAGATACTTATTGAAAGCGATGCGGAGACACTGAAAGAGTCATCGGTATCTGCGCTGCGAACACTGGTCAAGATAGACGCTGACCGGCTCAGCTACGATGTCGAACACGACATAGACGCCAAAAGCATGACTGCCCTCGACCTGCTGCGCAAAGTCCCCATGGTCACCGTGGACGCGCAGGACAACATCACCGTTAACGGCAGTTCTTCCTTTAAGGTGTATGTGGACGGCCGTCCCAACCAGATGCTCAGCAACAGCCCCTCCCAGATGTTCAAGGTAATGCCCGCCAGCAGCATCAAAAGCATTGAGGTGGTCACCAACCCCGGCGCAAAATACGACGCTGAGGGTACCGGCGGCATACTGGACATAAAAACTATGGGCGGCTCGGCCGGCACCATGGTTAAAGACGGCATCTACGGCACTGTAAACGGCGGCATCGACACCCGCGGACGCTACGACGGCGGCATCAGCCTCAACGCCCAGAAGGGGAAGTGGTCCTTTGGCGCAAACATCCACGGCATGCACGAGAAAATGGGCGGAATCGAATCCACCAACCTGATGGAATACCTCTCCACCTCAACCACAATCAACAATCTCACCACCGGAATGACCAACAAGGGAGGCGGAATGTTCAGCAACATTACAGTCGGGTTTGAGCCCGACACCCTGAACCTCTTTAACCTGAGCCTGGGGATGAACCGCTTCAGCCGCAAGAATTCAGGCGGCGAAGGCCGCACGACTTATACAGTGTCCGGGGTGGAAGTGCCGGAACTCGGTTACACCCAACAGGTAGACGAACTTATGTCAATGGCCTTTATAAACGCCAGCTTTGACTATCAGCACTCGTTTGCCGGCAACCGGGACAGGACCCTGACACTCTCCTACCAGTACTCGGGCAACCCGAGCAAGGATAACAGCACCTACAACATCAGGCATTACGACGGACTTGAGGAGGAGCGGGTCTCTTTAAGGGACGACATCTCATCGGAACATACCTTCCAGGCCGATTTTACTACCCCCATCGGAGTAAACCAGACCCTTTCCAGCGGTCTTAAATATATATTCCGCCACAACAGCGCCGACGATGCCTACAACGGAACGCCAAGCGTTTACGACTACTACAACCATATCGGCGCCGCATATACAGAATATACTGCCACCATAGACAAGCTGGTAATGACCGCCGGCCTCCGCTACGAACACACGTTCCAGAAGGTCGATTACGACATTCCTGACAAGAACTTTGACACAAACTACTGGAATCTGGTACCTAATGCCAGCCTGCAGTGGAACATCTCCCAGACGGGCAACCTCAGCCTGGCATACAACATGCGCATCCGCCGCCCCGGAATCAGGTCGCTGAACCCCTATGTGGACCGCTCCGACCCGACATCGATTTATTACGGCAATCCTGACGTACAGGCAGAGAAGAACCACCGAATAGCTCTTGCATACAACCTGGCAACTCCAAAGGTGGTTTTGAGCATGAAACTCAGGGAACGCCTTGGCAAGGGCGGTATCAGCGAATACTCGTTCTACAAGGATGGCGTACTGAACACCACCTACGGCAATATAGTAAACCACAGCAGCACCGGGCTGGACGTTTATGCCAACTGGAACATAAACAGCAAGACCCGCCTCTATATGAACGGAGACCTGGACTACAACATTTATCACAGTGAAACGCTGGACCAGCACAATGCCGGCTGGGACAGCGGTGTATTCGCAGGGTTCCAGACCTCTATCTTCTGGGATATGCGCCTGAGCCTCAACACCTTCATCCACGGCGGCGACATCACCCTGCAGGGTCACAGCGATCCTTTCCAGTTTGGGATGATGGGTCTCACAAAGAGCTTCTTAAACGACAAACTCAGTGTGACCGTCCAGGGCGTAACTCCCCTTTTCTCCCGCAACCTGACCATTCACGAATATTCCGCGGGTAAGGACTTCTCTAACGAAACCATCGTCAAGATACCGGTACAAAGTATTGGCTTCAACATCAGCTACACCTTTGGCGAGATGCGAGGGGGCGGCAAGAAAGTGCGTCACGGCATCAACAACGATGACGTTGAACAGGACACCTCCGACGGAAGCATGATTCCCGGTGGCGGGATGGGGATGTAATTACCTTGACTCGTTTTTCTGGCGGGCCGGTTTCCCCGACAATAGCGCCAGCACCGCAGGCAGCAGGAAAAGGATTATCATCACAGACGATAACGCTCCGATACTGAGGCTTTTAAGAATACTGTTTATCATCGCGTCGGACATCACAAAAGACATCACCATCGGCACCAGTATCAGGATCAGCCCAGATGTGAGCACGGAGTGGGATGAACCTTCAAAGGCGGTCTGGATGGAATGTTGCACATCCTCAGTCTTTCGCGCCGAGCGGAAATAAGAGGTAAACAAAATCGAATAGTCTATCGCCGCCCCCATCAGGATACCCTGGATTATGAGGTACGCCAGATAGTACATCTGGCCTCCGCCGATGCCGCTTACTATTACGTTGATATACACTCCGGTGAGCACGGAGAGCACCAACGGCACAGGAATCAGCAGCGAGCGGAAGGTAATGGCAACAATCAGATAGATTGCCAGTACAGTGAGAATTGTGAGCAGCAACAACTCTGAAGGGAATGCATCCTTGAGCTCTTTGTACATCTCAGACTCCCCTATCCAGTAATGGGCACCGCCCAAAAGGGAATCTGCAGCCGCATTGGCCGATGCCACAAAAGCGAATGTAGAGTCTGACTCCTGCGGATAACTGGTGCTGACAAGGGCAAAGGAGTATTTTTCCCCTCTCAGCATCCCGGCATTGTCTGCAATAACCCCACGGGCGCTGTCCACTGCGCTGCGGATTTGTTCCGGTACAATCCTCTGGACCGACGGCTTCTGCATCAGCGAATCCGCCACATAATAGACCAGTTCCTGCGGTGTCATAGTCTGCTCCGGATCAAAGTCCCTCCTGCTGAGTGCATAAAGGTATAGCATATCGATGTCGTCGCGGGTCACCGGCACCCCGGCTGCGCTGAGGGCAGAATGGACGCTGGAAGATGAGTATCGCCATCCCGAAACCATCATATCAATCAGTTTGTCAAGCGGCGAGGGCTCAACCACCACCGGGGCCGGTTCAGGCTCCGACACTGCGGCCACAGGGGCCACAGGGGCCTCCGCCATAAGAACAGTGTCCGGGGCGGGCACTATCGCCACACTGTCGGCAGTCGCCGGTTCCGTCGTAACCTCAGCCAAAACATCTTGCGGCGGCTCCTCCACAGGGCCCGCAGCGAGAATCTTCTCCATCTGCTCCCCTGCATCCACAAACTTCTGCTTCATATCCTTTGGCACCATTGCGGAATAGCGCTTGTTTGTGAGGATTTTGTCCCGCACAAAGGCGTAAAACTCTGCCATGCTCATTGTAGAACCTGTCTTGCCAGCCAGTCGGAACACCATATTGACCTGCTTCTTCTCAACCCCCATAATCTCCGCCATCTCGGCGGCAGTACGCTGACGTGTAACATCCTCATACGTGATTCCGGCCTCCTGCTGGACGTCGGGGGCAACTTCCGCCTCTGAAATGGCCGGAACAACCTCCAGTGAATCTGCCGTAACCGGCGGTTCTTCTTCAGTAATCACTTGTACAACGGCAGAAGTATCTGGCTCCGGCATCTGCACTGTTTCAGCGGTGAGGGGTTCCTCCGGCTCGGATTCCATCTGCCGCGTCAAATTGGCCACCATATCGTCAAAGTTCATCCCTTCCGGCATCTGGCCGGAAGCGGCAAGACTCTCTGCCGCTTCTTGTATCTCATTAAAGGAGAGGCGACCGTCAATCTTTGGATGAGAACGGGCATAATATACCATCCGCAGCAACTCCTCCGGAATGGAGTCGGTGGCAAGACCGGACATCATCTCCCGCATCTGGCCCACGGTGCACTGCTTTCCGAGTGTAGTGGGATAGCTTATGGTCTGCATCACACGGGGGTCGGCCTCCAGTTCTTCCAGAAGCCGCGGCAGGGCATCTTCATATCCGGTTTCATATAACAGCAGCATAGGGTTACTGTCCTGCGACTGCTCAGAAGCCTTGCTCTCCCACGTCGGAGCAAAGTTGATTGGAGTGCGCCCCTGCAGCCAGAACGCCAGCGCCACGACCAGCACAAACAGAACGGCAAGAGGCACCTTGAAGCGCGCCTGGAAGCGGGAGACCGTCGCTGCCGGGAATTTAGGAGTCTTCTTGACCTTGAAAATAACCTGTTTGTCGGCCCACACAATCAGGGTCGGGAGAACCGTGAAGCAGCACAGCAGCGAGAAAGCCACACCCTTTGCCAGCACATACCCAAGGTCAGATCCGATCTTTAGCTTGATGAAGGTGAGCATCAACAGGCTCACGATGGTGGTGAAAGCGCTGCTGAGTATGGCGGGGGCAGACCCCTTGAGCGCAATGTGAATAGCGTCCGAAGGAATAAGTCCGTTCAGGCGCTCCTGCCGGTACCGGTTCATCAATATGATGCAGTAATCCATGGAGAGCACCATCTGCAGCACTGGGGTGAGGGTGTTGGTTATCATGGAGACGCTCTCGCGCAAGGCGTTGGTACCCATGTTCAGCACTACGGCGCATATTGCGGTAATCAGGAACAGCACCACCTCCATCAGCGAGGAGCACATCACCAGCAGCACCACAAACAAAAGGGAAACACCTATCGCCAGTGTCCTCGGCAGGTCGGTAGGCATCAGGTCGGCGCCGTTTCCAAAAGAGGCCCCAAGGCTGCTGATCTGCTCCTCCATACCGGGAATCTGCTCCCGGACAATATCCAGCCCGCGCTTCATAGGGTACTCGTCGGGCAGATATTTGGTCATGTCGGTATTTATGTTGATGTGCGGCACAAGCAGTGCCGATGCCACCACCAAACCCATTACCAGGAAGAACAGCCACAGGCGCCTTCGCGCCAGAAACCTGGAGAATACCGACATACGCACTAACTGTTCTTACCAAAGAAATATTTCCACAGGGGAGCTGCCATAAGCGCCTGTAGAATCTGATTGTTCACCAGGAGTTCCCTTACATATTCCGGACGTTTCAGATAAACCTCTATGTCTTCAGTGGCATCCAGACTCTGGCCCGCCACCTTCTTTACGCCGACTGCCAGAAAGCTGTGGGCCAGGTTATTGCTGGAAGCGGGATTGGGCGAGAGGGTCATCCACTCCTGCCACTGCCCGCCGGCATAGCCGGTCTCTTCCAGCAATTCCCTCTTTGCCGCTTCCAGCGGGGTCTCCCCCTCCTCTATCACTCCGCACGGCAACTCGTAGCAAGTGTTGCCCAGTCCGTGGCGGTATTGCCGCTCCAGCACAATGTCACCATCTTCCGTCACGGCGATTATGTTTACCCAGTCGGGATATTCCAGAACATAGTATTCATTGTGGATACGGCCGTCGGGGAGTTCTGCACGGTCCCTGCGGGCCGTCAGCCACGGCCTCCGTATCAGATACTCACTCTCGAGCACCTTCCATTTTCGCTCTTCATTGATCGTGTTTTCCATAACTGACGTGCCTGCCATTACTTAAGACAAGCAAAGATACAAAATTTCAGGGAGGTGTATTTTGACTATTATTTTTACTTTTGTGTATCAATAGCAAATCCAATAAGATGAGAGTATTCAATTTTGTAATTGTTCTGGCCTGCGCCCTTTTTCTGGCAGGATGCAAACAGAGTTCAACCTCAACCGTAATGACCCCCAGGATTCCCGTCTACAATTCGCAAGGATTACCGGGGGTAGAGCATAAAGAACACAAGCAGGAGATTCTTGACCACCAGGTGATGGTAAAGGACGGATGGTTGCAGCCCTGGATGGATTACGACTCCCTTTTGGTATGGTCAATGAATTTTATAATTGACGGTCCTCAGTTCGAGATGCCGGAAGGGCGGCTCCCCGGCTACATCGTAACCTCATCTTACGGAACATACAGGGCCGCATATCCCGACGTATTGACAGAAGACGGCCTCTACCACGACCGCAGGGTCGTCAACAACCAGGGCAGCAACGCCTATTTTGCGATGAAGTTGTTCCGTTATTACTATCCTTATACCGGAGACATCCGGGCGCTTGTCCCTGTAAAGGATTTCCTGGACAGGATGCTGATGTTTACGACTCCCGATGACTGGGCATGGCCCGGAATGGTACGCACCCAGGACAACGACGACCCGGACGGCATCTACCTGGACGAGCGTATTGAGACCGACAAGGCCGCAATGGTAGGCGTCGCATATATGGATTATGCGACATTTACCGGTGAAGAGAAATACCAGGCAATGGCAGACCATATTGCCGACCTCCTAATGAAAAACATCAAGGAGGGCTCGGAGAAAGTGTCTCCGCTCCCTTTCCGTGTCAACATGCGCACTGGCGAGAGCGAAGACGCATACACCTCCGACATGATATTCTTGGTGGAATTCTTTGACAAGATACTCGCTTCAAACACCTCGCTGGACAAGGCGGAGGTTAAGGCAAAACGGGATCTGGCCTTCAACTGGGTTATGGATTATCCGGTAAAAAACGGTCTTTGGTCGGGCTATTTCGAGGATATCGACAGCGAAAGCCTGTCAAATATGAACCAGTTCGCCCCCATGGAGACTGCAAGGTACCTGCTCAATAACCCCGGCACATGCAAAGATTACAAACAGGTCGTCCTGGACCTGCTGGCCTTTGTTAAAGGGCGGTTCGGCGGCCTGACCCGTTTTGGCGGCACCAGCATCTGCGAACAGGATGTCTGCTTCTTTGAGATGAGCAGCCACACTGCACGGTACGGCTCCGTACTGGCACGCTGGGCAGCTGAAACAGGTTGCGAACAGGCCAAGAAAGAGGCGCTCGCCACCCTTGCGCTCGCTGAATACTCTGCCTGCAACCATACCTCCAAGGGTAACATCTCCGTCAATTCGGTGGGCATCGAATGGTACGGTGTCTGGTATTCCGACAGCTATTTCGATTACCTGCCCCACTACCTCGAGGGCATGGCCGCATGGCCGGAAATCATACCGGAGGGGACCGACCACATCTTCAGCACCACCTGCATGCTCAAAGATGTTGAATACGCCCCCGGCAGCGTCAAATACACCGCACTTGAGGGTAACGGCACCGAGAGACTGAAACTCTCATTCGAGCCCAAAGTCCTTTCCGGCGGAGAGCCCCTTCCCAAATCATGCTTGAAGTTCGGTACCTGGAGAGGCTGCGACAACATCCTCACCATCAACCGCAAGGATGTTACCGATATTGAAATCGTAAAAAAGTAGCGATTAGAAGTTTATCTCCACAGGGGCAGTTGTAAAAGAATTGATAGTGGCCTTCGCATCCTTCAGAAAGAAAACTGCCGTATTGTCGTCGTTCTCGTTATACATGGAGCGGAGAGCGGGATTAGCGTCCAGCATTGCCTTCTTTATCTCCACACGGGAATCCTCCACCAGCGTGGCGGTGATTCGCAGCCACTCGCTGCCGTTAAAGGCACAGATGGCAACCTTGGGGTTGGCAGCTATCTGATGGGCGACATTCTTTATGTGGCCGGTCTGGATGTATAGTTTGCCCTCTATTATCTCGGCGGTCCCGAAAGGGCGGACCTGCGGCTGGTCTCCGTCTGCCGTGGCCAGGAAATAGTGCCCTGTCTGATGCAGGAAATCACGTACTCTTTGCATATTATCTGGATTAAGTGATTCATATTCCTCCGGTTTTACAATCTCTACCGACTTGACGTATCCTTTGCAGCCCCAAAGGCATAAAAGAGACATTAAGCAAATAATCAGGGGTTTCATATCACAAGTGTATTATTCTTTACAAAAATAATCATTTTTCGTTTTTTACTATTTTTGCAAAAACTAGAGTTTTATGGAACAGCATTATCCTTGCGAGAACTGTAAATTCCGCGCACACTATGAGAAGAACCCCAAATCCGTTCTGGGTCGTTTCTGGCGCTGGCATATCAATTTCTGCCCCGGCTTCAAGGCTTACTTCACCCATCTTGACGATGAGGCAAAGGCCAATCTCCGTGTAAAATACGATTTCCAAAAGTATAAATAGTACCTGGCATCTCTCAATTGGGTTTGTGATGTTCAGGATCCCCACCAGATATCTGCTGCTGGTCAACGGCCTCCTCTGGATGGCCGTCGGCGTCAAGATCCTTCTGACAGGGGTGGATTATTACGGTAGGCTGGAGAGTATACCGTGGTGGTATTTCCTGCTTTCTGCCGTCGTATTCGCCGGATTCTGGTTTATGTTTACGGGTGTGGTGCGCAAATATTCGGCGCGCATAATGTCTATGACGGAGCCCAAGACATCCATTTTCAAAACTTTCAGCATAAAGGGCTATATAATCATAGCCTTCATGATTACACTGGGGATAGTCCTCAAACGGATTCCGCAGGTTCCAGATTCGTTCATTGCATGGTTCTACTGCGGCCTTGGGCCGGGCCTGCTCTCAGCTGGCGTACGGTTTATCGTCCGATGGTGGAAAGCATTGGGCCGTTAACTGCGATGTAGCGAGCGATATGCCTCCACGGCGTCGCGGTATGTGAAGCCCTCGTGCTCGTGCAGCCACTTCTGGAACTCTACAGAGAAGACAAAGTTGCTGCCCAGATACTGTTCAAAAAAGGCCCTCAAATCCTGGGAGCATATCAAATCGGGCACAATGGCATCGTCCAGGGATGCAGGCACCTGCCTATTGCGTCTGGCAGGAGCTGGTTTCTTTGAACGGGGGTCGGCAAGGGCAGGCAGGGTAACGCTCACCAGCTTCTCAAGAAAATCGCTGTCGTCCACATCCGTTATGTAGAAATAATCTCTTGAGCCGGGATAAGGCGGGCGCAATATCTCCTCTCTGAGAACCGCCCTGCCAGGCTCGGTAACCTTGACAAACAAATTGTTATCGCAAATCAGGCCAAAGAGGATTCCGTTGCAATAGATGCAATAGTCACCCATCATCTTTTTCACGGCAATATCCCCTGCGCCAGAACACTGGTCCACGATATATTGAACAAAGTCGGTATTAGAAGCCATAATTACATCAAATATACAGATTATCCCATCACCACATCCAGCACCATCATAAGAGCAAAACCCAACGCAAAACCGATTGTGCCCAGGTTGGAGTGCTTGCCTTCTGCGGTCTCCGGAATCAGTTCCTCAACAACCACATAGAGCATCGCACCGGCAGCGAAAGCCAGCAGATAAGGCATCAACGGTGTTACGGCCGATGCCAATAACAGCACCAGGGCTCCACCAATTGGCTCTACAATACCACTGAGACTCCCTATTCCAAAGGCTTTCCAACGGCTGTTTCCGGCAGCGCGTAGCGGCATGGAAATGATTGCTCCTTCAGGTATGTTCTGGATGGCAATACCCAGAGACAGGGCCAATGCACCTGCCATACTGAATCCGGAAGTCATCGCCCCGGCAATGGCAACACCAACGGCCATTCCTTCAGGGAAGTTATGGATGGTGACAGCAAGGGCTAGTTTGGTGGTACGGGAAAGGTGGCTTTGAGGGCCTTCTGTCTGGCCGGATGCGTGGATATGTGGAGTTACATAGTCAATCAGGAGAAGGAAAGCGAAACCTCCCAGCAAACCGATGACGGCAGGCCAAACACTCCCGGGGCCCATCTCCATGGACGGAATCAGGAGCGACCATACGGAGGCTGCAACCATCACGCCGGATGCGAATCCCAGCAGCGCTTTCTGCAAGTAACCAGGAATATCTTCCTTCATGAAAAAGACGAAGGCCGATCCCAGTGCCGTTCCGGCAAAGGGAATCAAAAGAGCAGTCAAAATTGCGTCGATGTTCATTACAATACAAAGGTACTGCTTTTCCCCGGATTTGTTAAATCGACTTAAAACCTATGACTTACATAATCGGAAAAACATCGCGCGCAAGACCGGCATCAAAACCATTGCTGGCCTCACCGCCTATGCAATTCTGAACAACATTATTTAGTCCGGCTTCAGTGCTATTACGTGTTTGAATTTGCCGCTGAGCCTGTGCTAAAAAATTGGCATTGACCCGGCGGATTGGGAATCACGAAATGACTACACGATTAATAACGCACTGAAGCCATAACCTGGAATACGTTCCTGGGCGATGCGGGGGCAGGGTCAAACGCGCGGGTGTAATTGAACTGGAGACGGAGGTGCGACAACGGCCACCAGTCCAAACCTGCCATACACAGGGTGGTGACTGCACCGGCATTATTGTAAGTGTCGTACCGCACCATTGGGCGCAGCCGCTGGCCCAGCGGGAGATCGAACCAATAACCCGCCACGGCATAATAACCGTCTATAATGCCCGCACCCTCAATGTCCGCACGGACATATTCGCTCCGCACGGTAAGTGACTCATCTTTATACTCTCCGCCAAAAGAGAAACGGTTGTTGGCGGCATCTGCCGTAACGCCATCGTTATAAGAACCTGCCACCACAGAGGCAGACAGCACCAGATTCCTTACAAACGGACGCACGTCAAAACGGGCTATTATATCCTTTGATCGGTTGTCATCCTTACGGTTGATACCAGGGCCGTTGAACAGGCCGACATTGTAGCTCAGCAGAGGGAAAGGGTTGCTCTGGCCCACCAACAGCATATCACCGTACAACATAAAGCCTATGTCGCGGGCATTGCTCCTGTTGCCGCCGAGCACGTCGCCATAACCGGCCAGCTTCGCTATCACCTGCGCGTAATCGATACCCTCCTTCTTGAGGAGCGGATACTGGCTCTCCAGGGTGAACGGGGTCTTAAACTGCCCAACCTGTACATTCAGGTAAGGACGGAACTTGTATTTGAAGTATGCATCCAGCATCCTGGGTGCGCTGCCGGCCATTTCTGCCTGAAGCTTGACCTCCAGATCGGGAAGCACATCCCCGCCCAGAAGCACCCTCGCCCTGCGGATGAAAAAGGTATTCTGGGCATCATCGTGGGTGAACTGGCCCTCTATGAATCCGCTCACAGAGAGATACTGCGGAATCCTGGATTTCGCCTCCTGGGCAGAAACTGCCGTCCAGAAAGACAATAAAACCACTACTAACAATGATGCCCTTTTAACCATACTAAATCAATCCGAATTTACCTGCAAATATCAGCAATATGTATCCTAGAACCAAACCTATTACACCCATAATGATGCCTATCTTGACCATATCCTTCTGCTCTATATAGCCGGTAGCATGGGCAAGGGCGTTCGGAGGGGTGGAGATGGGCAGAATCATGGCCAGGGACGAGCCAAGGGCCACACCTATAAGCATTGTTGAAACGCCGCCGTATGGAGCCAGATGGGCTGCAGCGGACATTCCGGCAAGGGCCAGAATCGGGAGCAGCAGGTTTGCGGTGGCGGTGTGCGAGATGAAGTTTGCCAGCAGGTAGCATACCAGGCCGGAGCCGACAATCATCAGTACCGGCGGCCACTGGTTGAACGGTATCGACTCCACGAGGTGCTTTGCGAGGCCGGAATCCTGCAGCGCCACCCCAAGGGCAAAGCCACCCGCAACCATCCAGAGCACAGACCAGTTGATTTCTGAAAGATCGTATCTGTTAATGATACCGGTAACGCAGAACACCCCCACCGGAAGCATTGCCACAACGTTGGAATCCACCCCTGTCCACTGGTCCGTCATCCACAGCAGTACAGTGATTGCGAAGGTAATGTAAACGGTAACCTCCTGCCAGGGCTCAAGCTTCTTCTCATGCTGATGCTCTATCTTGAGTTCTATCCGCTTCTGGGTGAAGGGGAAGATTCTCTTTATGACAAACCAGGAGATGAAGAGCAGAACCAGGGTGAACGGCAGCATCAGCATCATCCAGTCGCCAAAGGTGATGCCCAGGTTCATTCCGTCAGGGTCGTTGAGGAACTTGAGGGCGATGGCGTTGGGCGGCGTGCCGATAGGGGTCGCGATGCCGCCGAGGTTTGCACCCACGGGAATGGCCATTGCGAGGGCCATCTTGCCGCGGCCGTTGGCGGGCAGCGAGCGCAGCACCGGCGCCAGGAAGGTGAGCATCATCGCAGCGGTTGCGGTGTTAGAGAGGAACATGGAGAACAGCCCTGTGACCAGGATAAAGCCCAGCAGCACGTTCTCCGACTTGGTGCCGAACGGCTTTAGCAGAATCTTTGCGAGCTTGATATCCAGGCCCGATTTAGTGGCCGCAATCGCAAGGATGAAGCCACCTATGAAGAGCATGATGATGGGGTCTGCAAAGCAGGCCATAATCTTGCGGTGGGATATCAGCGTACCAAACAGCGGGTTGTCTTGATGGACGACCAGGCTGAGGCTGCTGTCGCTGGTAACAAACAGCAAGATAACCACAATTGCCACAGATGTACTCCAAGACGGGATTCCCTCTGTAATCCACATAATAGCCGCAAAGAAAAACAGCGCGATTACACGCTTTTCAACAACAGTGAGGCCGTCTATGCCGAATGCATTGAGCGGCAGGCATAGCACAATAACTCCGGCCAGGATTCCGAGCAGCACTCTTGAAAATTTGCACGCGAAAGGACTGGACTTTTTACGTTCCTTTTTCTTTTGATTCTGGTTCTGAACCAGATCAAAACCCAAAAATGATTTTAACATAGCTTTTCATATTACCTACCCATCCCACGGGGTAGCGATAACACATAAACCGGGGCAGGTCTTCTGGCTTATCTCCCGGATCCGGAGCCTTCCCGGCCGGTTGCGGCCAGTGGCGTGTGTTGCAGCCTGCTCTGATGCAGCTGCTCATCCGAATCCGGATATCTGAGAAATACAGCAGCGGGACTGTCCGGGATTCTCACCCGAGTTCCCTTTTAAATCTGAGTTGACAGATACCTCGATTCCGGGCGCAAAAGTATGTAATTTTTGTTACCGATGTACACAAAATAAAAAATCTGAAAAATTATTATCTTTGGTTCTGAAAC
>JAGABI010000062.1 GCA_017614715.1 Bacteroidales bacterium
AGCACCCATGCGGGTGCAAAGCCGCGTTAGCGGCCGGCGCCTTGCGCCGCGGGGGTCTTAGGGGGCAGAGCCAAACGTGAACTATAGGCGAGGATAAAAAGCGTCATCAGACGCTAGCGGAGCGCGTGCGGGTGGGCTTGAAGAATAGCCAGCGCGGAGCGAGGGGTCTGGGGCCTGGCCCCAGAATTAATAGGTACCTCCGTGGGGAATCGAACCCCAACCTAAAGAACCGGAATCTTCAATTCTATCCATTAAACTACGGAGGCCGGTATGCTTTTGGCAATGCAAAAGTACAACAAAAATATCTATCTTTACACTTCTAACTAATATTTGTAGAAATGAGAGCATACGTATTCCCCGGCCAGGGGTCGCAGTTCCCGGGAATGGGTAAGGAGTTATATGAGTCCAACAGCAGGGCAAGGGAGTTGTTCTCCCGCGCATGCGAGATACTTGGTTTTGATATCAGTGCAATAATGTTCTCCGGCAGTGCGGAGGACTTGCGTGCGACGGCTGTGACTCAGCCGGCGGTTTTCCTGCATTCCGTGATAACGGCGCTCTGTATGGAAGACTTTAAGCCGGATATGACTGCCGGCCACTCGCTGGGTGAGTTTTCTGCCCTTGTTGCGGCGGGCGCACTGGAGTTTGAGGATGCGCTGCGTCTTGTGGCGGTCCGTGCGGATGCCATGCAGAAGGCATGCGAGGCTGTCCCCGGAACCATGGCGGCGGTGCTGGGCATGGATTTCAAGACTATCGAGGATATCTGCGCCGGCATTGACGGGGTGGTGGTCCCTGCAAACTACAATAGCCCCGGGCAACTGGTGATTTCTGGAGAGAATGACGCGATTGACCGCGCTTGCGCGGCCCTCAAGGAGGCGGGCGCCAAACGTGCGCTGAAGCTTTCTGTGGGCGGTGCATTCCACTCTCCGCTGATGGCTCCGGCAGCGGAACGTTTGGCAAAGGCGATTGAAGATACCGCTTTCAAAACACCTCTGTGTCCTGTATATCAGAACGTGGATGCCCTGCCGGCAACTGATTCTGAGCAAATCAAGGGCAACCTGTTAAAGCAGCTTACCAGCCCTGTCCGCTGGGCCCAGACCGTGGAGAATATGATTGCCGACGGCGCAACCTCCTTTACCGAGGTGGGACCCGGCACGGTGCTCGCCGGCCTGATAAAAAAAATAGCGCCCGAAGGCGCTATCGAGATTGAATCCGTGGGTTAACCCCGCGGATTTTTTTACTTTATCAGGAGGGAGTAGAGTTCGCGGGCCTGATCTACGTTGTACTGATCTACATCGTGATTTGCGAAGTAATCTTTGATGATTGCCGATTTCTTCTTGTACAACTTGCAGAGCTGCTTCTCGTTGAGGTATGCAATCTTCTTTCCGCTGATAAACACGGGGCGCTGCTCGTATGTGTAGCGCATCTCGGTGTTGCCGGTGAGTTCTGTTGTGGTGCCGCCATCTGACAGGGAGGAGATGTTGGTGGTTGAGGAGAGCTGGGAAGATGTGCCATACATGTCTTTCTTGCCCATGTCCATACCCTGCAGAACCTCCATCTGAGCCAGTATGGTTTCGTTATATTCCAGTACGCGATAATATATTCCTTTTATTTTCAGGAACATATTTTTACCGGTGTTAACCTTTACCACATTGTCTTCATAAAGCAGGGGGATGGTGTCATTACCGCTTATCATCACCACGCACTGGTGGAGGTTGTTGATGTTGATTATGCCCTGCGACGGGTGAAGGGTGATGGGAGTCCCGTCATCTTCATAAACAGCAGCGTCCTGGTCAAACACCACTGTGCCCTTCCCAAATTCGTCGAGTTTGTACAGGTGTTCCTTCATAAAAATCTCGCTCTTCTCGGGGTCAATTCCGCTGTTTTCAACCTGAGCGAATGCCTGTGCTGAGAGAGCCAAAACGGCTACGGCCAAAAGAATTCTTTTCATTTGCTTGATTATTTTAAGTCAAAGGTAGAACTTTCTTTCCATACTCATCATATTTTGTGCCAATTTTTTATTAGTTTTGCTTCCGAAATTGGGTTATAAGGGCCTGACTTCATTCATGTCCGTATTTTTTTAATAATAGCATATTAAATGGCAAAGAAATTTATTACGTGTGACGGTAACTATGCAGCAGCCCATGCGGCATATCTGTTCAGCGAGAATGCTGCTATTTACCCTATCACACCTTCCTCCACAATGGCCGAACTTTTTGACGAATGGGTAGCGTACGGCAAGAAAAACATGTTCGGCAATGTCCCGTCTGTTACAGAGATGCAGAGCGAAGCCGGTGCCGCAGGTGCGGTTCACGGTTCGTTGCAGGCGGGTGCCCTGACATCGACCTTCACTGCGTCGCAGGGCCTGCTGCTTATGATTCCGAATATGTACAAGATTGCCGGTGAGATGCTCCCCGGCGTGTTCCACGTCTCTGCCCGCGCGCTGGCGTCGCACGCCCTCTCAATTTTCGGCGACCATCAGGATGTTATGGCAGCCCGCGCAACCGGCTTCAACTTCCTGGTATCAAATAACCCGCAGGAGGCTATGGACCTGGGTGCCGTGGCACATCTGGCAGCTATCAAGAGCAGCCTGCCTTTCCTGCACTTCTTTGACGGCTTCCGCACCTCCCATGAAATCCAGAAGATTGAGATTCTTGAGGGTGAAGAGCTCCGTCCGCTGGTTAGCGACAAAGCTTTGGAGCGTTTCCGCGAGCGCGCACTCAACCCCGTTAAGCCCGTTACCCGCGGTACTGCGCAGAACCCGGATGTCTATTTCCAGGCACGCGAGGCCTCTAACCAGTATTACGATGCCGTTCCGGACATCGTGGCGCGCTACATGGGCGAGATTGCAGAGATCACCGGCCGCCACTACCTGCCTTTCGATTATTATGGCGATCCCGCTGCTGAGGATGTCATCGTAGCGATGGGCTCCGTGTGCGACACAATCAAAGAGACCATAGATTATCTGGCAGAGAAGGAGGGCCGCAAGCTCGGTCTGGTGAGCGTTCACCTCTATCGTCCTTTCTCACTCAAATACTTCAAGCGAGCCCTCCCCAAGAGCGCAAAGCGTATCGCAGTGCTCGACCGCACCAAAGAGAGCGGTGCCAACGGCGAACCTCTCGCCCTTGACGTACGCAACGCCCTGTTTGGCAGCCGCGGCATCCAGGTATTCCACGGCCGTTACGGTCTCTCCAGCAAGGATACCACTCCCGCACAGATTATCGCTGTGTTCGACAACCTCGCCCTCAAGGAGCCCAAGAACGATTTCACAGTGGGCATCGTGGACGATGTTACATACAAGTCCCTCCCCGTCAAAGGTGAGGTATCCCTCTCCAAGAAAGGTACTTACGAGTGCCGCTTCTTTGGTCTTGGCAGCGACGGTACAGTGGGTGCAAACAAGAACACTATCAAGATTATCGGTGACCACACCGACAAATATGCACAGGCATACTTCGATTACGACAGTAAGAAGTCGGGCGGATATACCTGCTCCCACCTCCGTTTTGGCGACAGCCCCATCCGCGCCCCGTACCTGGTGCGTACTCCCGATTTTGTGGCTTGCCACGTTCCGTCATATCTCAACAAATACGATGTGCTCAAGGGTATCAAGAAGGGCGGTACTTTCCTGCTGAATAGCATGTGGGATGAGGAGGAGACGCTCAAGCGCATCCCCGATTTTGTAAAGAAGGAGATTGCCTCAAAGAACGTCAAGCTCTTCATCATAAACGCCACCAAGATTGCTGCAGAAATCGGCCTTGGCGGCCGCACCAACACCATCCTGCAGTCGGCATTCTTCAAGATTACCGGCATCATCCCTTACGAGGATGCAGTGACCTACATGAAGAAGGCTATTGACAAGTCTTACGGTAAGAAGGGTGAGAGCGTGGTTGCAATGAACTATGCTGCAGTTGACCGTGGCGGAGAGTATACCGAGGTGCAGATTCCTGAATCATGGAAGAAGGCTACCGGCCGCTTTGTTAACCCCGGCTTCAACCGCCTGGCTCCCGAGTGGATCCGCAACGTTGCCGACGTTGTAAATGCACAGGAAGGCGATACTCTCCCGGTCAGCACATTTGCAAATCCGGACTTTATTGACGGTACCATTCCTTCCGGCACAGCTGCATACGAAAAGCGCGGCGTGGCCGTGAATGTTCCCGAGTGGAACCCTGAGAACTGTATACAGTGCAACCAGTGTGCTTACGTCTGCCCTCACGCTGCAATCCGTCCGTTCCTGATGACTGCAGAAGAGGCCGCCAAGGCTCCGGAAGGCATCAAGAAGGCTGCCGGCAAGGCCCAGCTCAAGGATTATGTATTCACCATGCAGCTCTCTCCCGCCGACTGTACGGGTTGCGGCAACTGCGCCGATGTCTGCCCCGGCTTCAAGGGAGCAAAGGCTCTGGCAATGGTTCCCGCAGAGGGTCAGATGGCAGAGCAGGCCAACTTCAACTTCCTGCACTCCAAAATCGGTTACAAGGATAACATCCTCCCCAAGGAGCAGAGTGTCAAGAACCTCGGGTTTGCACAGCCCCTGTTCGAGTTCAGCGGCGCCTGCGCAGGTTGCGGTGAGACTCCTTATATCAAGACCATCACCCAGCTCTTTGGCGACAGCATGGTTGTAGCCAATGCAACCGGTTGCTCCTCTATTTACGGCGCATCGTTCCCTTCATCTCCTTATTGCACAGATGCCAAGGGTCACGGCCCCGCATGGGACAATTCACTGTTTGAGGACAACGCCGAGTTTGGACTGGGTATGCGACTGGGCAGCGAGAAGGTTCGCGACAATATCGCCGAACTCATGACCAAAGGCCTGGAGTGCCCCAAGTGCTCCGACGAGATAAAAGCTCTCTACACCAAGTGGCTTGAGAACCGCGGTGACCGCAAGGTTACATATGAAGTTTACGAGCAGCTTGTTCCCCTGATGGAGAAGTGCAAGTGCGATACCTGCAAGGCACTCCTCAAACTGCAGAAGTTTATCCCTGCCCGCAGCCAGTGGATTATCGGCGGCGACGGCTGGGGCTATGATATCGGCTACGGCGGACTGGACCATGTGCTTGCATCTGGCAACAACGTGAACGTCCTCGTAATTGATACAGAGGTTTACTCCAACACAGGCGGACAGTCATCCAAATCTACCCCTGCAGGTGCTGTGGCCAAGTTTGCTACCTCCGGTAAGAAGGTTCGCAAGAAAGACCTCGGCATGATGGCCATGAGCTATGGTTATGTATATGTGGCACAGGTGGCTATGGGCGCTTCCCAGGCACAGTTGCTCAAGGCTCTCAAGGAGGCTGAGGCTTATGACGGTCCTTCGCTGATCATAGCTTACGCTCCTTGTATCAACCACGGCCTCAAGGCCGGCATGGGCCACTCCCAGTTAGAGGAGCAGAAGGCTGTCGAGTGCGGCTACTGGCAGCTGTACCGCTTTAACCCTGAGCTGGAAGAGAAGGGTGAGAATCCGTTCACTCTGGACAGCAAGGAGCCCGACTGGACCAAGTTCCAGGAGTTCCTCAAGGGTGAGGTACGTTATGCATCCCTGCTCAAGACCTTCCCGGAGCAGGCCCAGGAGCTCTTTGCAAAAACAGAGCAGTTTGCAAAAGCCCGTCTGGACTCTTACAAACGCCTGGCAGGCAAACTCTAGCAGATGAATCTGTTACTGGCAAAAGCGTCATCCGGATCCGGATGACGCTTTTGTTATCTTCCCCTGAGGTGCCGGATTCTCCGGGCTATCTTCCCAGGCCAGCGGGCAATTCTGATAAATGCTTTTTTTACATAGCCAAAACCCATCTCCAGGGCAAAGCATAGCTGCCTGCCCCGGGAGAAGGTGGGGCGCTCTACGCCGCGGATGGAGTAGGCTTCGTCTATCAGGGAGTTGATGCGTTGGGTCTGATCCATCTGGACTTTGTATTTGCGGGCCATCCAGCTGTGGAGGCACAGGTCGCGGCCAGACCCGTCGGAAAGGATGGTGGAAAGGCCGTCCCGGTGCCTGCGGGAAGGGAGATACAGGGTTTTGAAGTTGTATGCCAGCCAAAGGAAGAAACTGTAATAGGGCTCAAAATCGTAGATATCAAAGTTGCCGTTCAGCGGCTCATTGACCTGTTCCAGAAAAGCCGCCTTCATCTGCTCTTTGACAAGACGGTAGTCAAAGGCGCGAATCTGCCCCGGTCCCATGTATTTCTCCCGTATCAGTTTCAGGTTCAGGATGTTGAAGAAGGGATTGGTAACTATCGGATTGTGACTCCGGGGGCAGCCGGGGCCGCAGTCAGGGGTGCCGGCATTGGCCCAACCCTCTTCCCAGACCTGCTGCGCCAGATCCATCACCGCCTCAGGGTCGCACACAAATGCATCCTCGTCTATGTTTATCGCAATGTCGCACTCCGTGTCGCGCAGCATTGCATAAAAGTAGCCGTCCGCACTGCGGTCCGTGAGACGCACCGTCTCCACCCCCTTGGGATAGAGCGTTTTGGAGAGGGTGTAGAGCTCCGGGGAAAACGACCTGCTAAATATCTTTATTTTGGGCATATATGGCAAAGTTACTAAATTTGCTTTGATATGCACGAAACATCTCTCAAGACCAAAACTGCCCGGGGATTGTACTGGGGCGGGCTCAACAACGGGCTGCAGCAGCTCATCGGGGCTGTTGTTGGGCTGGTACTGTTAAGTCGCCTGACGCCGGACGATTATGGTATTGTGGGGATGTTGGCAATATTCACCGCCATTGCCGTAACAATGCAGGAGGGGGGCTTCAAGGCAGCGCTCATCAACCGGGGGGAAATCCGCCCGGCAGACCACAATTCAGTTTTCTGGTTTACAATTGCCGTGAGCGCCGTACTCTATCTGATACTGTTCTTCCTGGCCGGGCCGATTGCCCGATTCTACAATCAGCCCGAGCTGGTCAAGGTCTCGCGGGTGCTGTTCCTGTCATTTTTCTTTGTGAGTTGCTCCATCTCTTCCGATGCCTACCTGCTGCGCACCCTGATGATTGGCCGGCGGGCTGCTATGGACATCACCGGAGCAGTAGTGGCCGGAATCGTGGCGGTGGTGATGGCCGTCAAAGGGTTAGGTTACTGGGCACTGGTGGCGCACTCTGTGGTGCAGTCGGCTGTGACGTCGCTGCTCAAACTGCTCTTCACTCCGTGGAAGCCGAGCCTCGGGATTACTTTCCGTCCGGTGAAGGAGATGCTTCCGTTCGGTCTCAGGCTGGTGGGGGCCTCATTCGTCACCCAGATCCAGAACAACATATTCTCTGTTATACTCGGCCGGGCTTACACCAAGACAGAGGTAGGGTACTACTCCCAAGGGTGCAAGTGGGCAGGGATGGCCAACCAGGTCTTCAACGGCATGATTACCAGCGTGGGGCAGCCTGTGATGGCGCATGCTACAGACGATGCCGCCCGCCGCAGAGCCATTTTCCGCAAGCTGACCCGCTTTGCGGCTTTTTCCGCCTTCCCGGCGCTGCTGGGGCTGGGGCTGATTGCCCCGGAGTTCATCAACCTGATAAACCCGGAATTCACTCCGTCGGTGCCTGTCCTGCAACTTTACTGCCTTTACTTTATTGCCACAGTGATGCAGACGCTGTTCAACCAGGCGGCGATGGCCTGCCGCCGCAGCGACCGTTATCTGACCTTTACCCTTATAAACGCTGCCTTGCAGATTGCCACCGCCCTGATAACTTTCCGATACGGGCTTGTAACCATGGCGGCTTCTGTGACTGCGGTGAACTATGCTGCCGTAGTGGTATGGTTCCTGCTGCTGCACAACACCCTGGGCATAACATTTACCGACATACTTAAGGACACCGTGCCGTTCTTTGCAATTGCCCTGCTGCTGGCGCTCTCGGCCCACTACTTATTTGCCGCCATAGGCAGCGACTTGTGGAGAATGTTGGCCAAAATAGGATGGGTGGCAGGCCTGTACCTGCTGCTCACATCGCGCACAAAGACCTTCCGCGACACAATGACTTTTATCAAAAAACGAGAACTATAACAATATGAAACGACTTATTTTAACATCATTCCTGATTATGGGTATCATAGTTACAGGCTGCCACCCCAAGGGAGGCAAAAAGCAGGCAGAGGGTGCCCAGAGTGACTCTGCAGAGGTGGTAGAACCGGTGGATACCGCCACAAAAGTTCCGGAGGTCACTGTAGAACCGATTCCGGAGGAGCCGGTGATGGAGATGGTCACCAGCATGGGTTCCATGAAGATCAAGCTCTACAAAGAGACTCCGCTGCACCGCGACAATTTTGTGAAGCTTGCCCGCAAGGGATACTACAACGGCCTGCTGTTCCACCGCGTTATCAACGGCTTCATGATCCAGGCGGGAGACCCGTTTACACGCGACACCACAAAGGTTGAACTCTACGGCAGCGGCGGCCCCAACTATACTGTTCCGGCAGAGATTGTTCCCGGCCTGCACCACAAAAAGGGCGCTATCGCTGCGGCCCGTCGTGGCGACAGCGTGAACCCGGAGCGCGCCTCCAGCGGCTCGCAGTTTTATATTGTACAGGACGAGGAGGGGTGTTCGCATCTCGACGGCGAGTACACCATCTTTGGTGAAGTAATTGACGGAATGAATGTTATAGATAACATCGCTAAGGTGGAGACCTCAGCCCGCGGACTTCCGCTTTACCCCATCAATATAATCTCGATAAAAGAAGTGAAATAATTTTCTCAGAAAAAACATCTTTGGCACGGGCGTTGTATTTACTTAAGACGAAGATGATTTTTTCATAGTATTTTTTTGGTTAAGCAGGAAAAAGCGCCACCCGGGCAAAACCGGACGGCGCTTTATCTTTTTTGTGTGATATCAATTGCAGGTTACCTTGATCGCAGCTATGCGCTTTGTGGCGGGGGTGATTCTGTAGCGGTCGTCTATGCGGGGGGAGGGGATACCGGCAATGGCTGTGATGTGTTCGCCGTCGGAATCTTCAAAATAGACTATGCCGGCGCGGCGTTTCTGCTCCAGGTCCAGTTTGAGGTCTGAGAAAAAGTCGCTCACCAGGCGGCTGGTCTTCATGCCGAGCGGGCGGAAGCGGTCGCCGCTGCTCCAGGGGCGTACCTTAAGGGGTAGTTGCAGGGTGTCGGCATCGGCATAGAGCACGTCGGAGGGGTGCTTGCGGGGGTCAAAGTCCCAGGCCCTGTCAAAAACCGTCACCTCAATCCGGGGCGGGGAGACATCTGCCAGAGGATAAATCTTGAAGTATTCGCGGTCGCGAATCAGGCGATGAGTTGCACTGAAGAACTCTTTGCCGCTCTGGGCGTCGATTGCCTCCAGTGCAGAAGAAATCTGGGCCGCCGTGAAGTCGCATGGCTCGAGCAGGCGGAACATCCAGTAGTCGCGGTGCGGTTCGCGTTTCAAGGCCTCTATTGATATGCATTCAGCATCACCTTCAAAGGTGCACAGCACACTGCGCTTTTCTGCGAATAATGCATCCAGAATCTCCTCTGCCTGGGCAAAGTGGCGCGCCTCGGCAGAGAAGGTATTCAGGAACGACGGGTTAATCTTTTCAAATTCCGGGAAGACATTGCACCGCAGCCGGTTACGGGAGATTTCAACATCGCTGTTGGTATAATCTTCCCGGAAGCGGATGTTATTCTTTGCTGCGAAGGCCTCGATATCAGCGCGGGAGAAGCCCAGCATCGGCCGGATGATGTCCCCGTTTGCCTCGCGGATGCCGCATAACCCGCGCAGGCCGGTCCCGCGCAAAAGATTGAGCATCATTGTCTCTGCGCTGTCGTTCTGGTTGTGAGCCACCAGAAGCCGGCCGAAGCCATGCTCCGCCATTAGCAATGAGAACCATCCGTAGCGCAGTTCGCGGGCTGCCATCTCTATGGAGATGCCTTTCCCGGAAGCGTAAGCGGTTGTATCGAACTTCTTGGTAAAGAAAGGAATGCCAGCCTCAAGGCAAGTGTCGTGTACCAGGGCTTCGTCGCAGTCGCAATCGCCGGGACGGAGTGAGAAATTCACGTGGGCCACTGCAAAATCCAGGTTCAGCGCTGAGTGCTGAACCAAATGTAGCATAGTCATGGAATCTATGCCGCCGCTGACTGCCAGCAGGACCGGTCTGCGCCAGTCGCCGAGCAGCCCCTCCAGCGTGGTGTCAAAGGCGCGCTGCACTATTTGAAAGTGTATGAGAAGGTGAGGCCGGCAATCTCCTGGAACTGCAGTGCCGGGAAGAGTTTCACATTGCCTTCGTCGTCGAGGATAGGGTTGCCGGAGGCATCGTTGAGCGGTTTGAACTTGATCTTGTCGTCATAGATTGCGCGGCAGTTGAGGGAGAACGAGATGAACTTGGTAAGCGGGGCGCTCACGGCCAGAGTCCAGTCGAATGTGATGTTCTGGGGCTTCTTGAGATAGTTGGAGAACATATCAAGCGCGGTGTTCACAGTAAGTCCCTGTACGTTTACACCGGCGGTGATACGAGTCTTGGCACCGAGCTCCCAGCGGGCAAACTGGTCCTCCAGATTACCGTAGCGGGTACGCAGCTCAGGGTCGGAGACAAACTGAACGTTGCCGGTAATGGGGGTGAAGGTTATAGAGAGCCCGTTGTGGCTCCAGGTGGCACCGGCACCGAGGGTCATGGTTGCAGGGGCAAAGAACCTCGACACCACGTCGCTCCCTATGTTGCCGGCATATCCCGGACTGATCTGGGACTTGAAAGCATAACCCAGCGTGCCGCTGAATTTGCCGCCAAGGGAATAACCCAGGTCATTGTTGAGGATAATGTAATCGGCATTCTTCTGGAATCCCACCCCAAAGGTCTGGGTAAAACCGTAAGCCACCTGAAGGCGGTTGGTGAAGGTTATCTTATCCTTGGCGTAGTTGGCGTTGGCGTCTATGGTAGAGCCGAACGATGCACTGCCGTTACCGCCCGCCGCCCAGTCGGTGAGCGATGTCTGCTTGAAGCTCAACGTGGTAAGCGCCCACGCATTCCAGTGAACGGGTTTCTGCGCAGCCTCCTGTGCTGATGCGAGCAGGCTCGATAGAATCAGTAAAAACAGTGTCAGGCTCTTTTTCATCGCGTAAATGTTAATATGCCTTAGCAAAAATCACCCTGCGGTGGGAAGGTTTGCCGCTGTATACGCACTTGCCCTCCTCTTCACAGACAAAGCTGTCCATGGGGATGCAGCGGATGGTAGCCTTGGTCTCCTCCTGGATGCGGGCCTCGGTCTCGCTGGTGCCGTCCCAGTGGCAGAGGAGGAAGTAACCCTGCTCAATCTTCTCCTTGAACTCATCCCAGGTATCCACCTTGATGGTATGCTCTGCACGGAAATCGAGCGCCTTCTTGTAGATATTCTCCTGGATAGTATCCATCAAGGCTTTCAGGTGTGCAGCGAGACCATCTTCCGGCAGGGTCTCCTTGGTGAGAGTGTCGCGGCGTGCAACCTCTGCCATGCCTGCGGCCAGGTCGCGCGGCCCGATAGCCACCCTTGCAGGAACTCCCTTGAGCTCCCACTCTGCAAATTTGAAGCCGGGACGGAGGTTGTCGCGGTCGTCAATCTTGACGGTGAGCCCCTCTTTCTCGCACTCAGCCTTGATCTGGTCCATCTTTGCAAGGATTGCTTCGCGCTCTTCCGCACTCTTGTAGATGGGCACCATAACCACGTGGATGGGAGCCAGCTTGGGAGGGAGCACAAGGCCGTTGTCGTCGCTGTGAGCCATGATGAGCGCGCCCATCAGGCGGGTAGAGACTCCCCATGAGGTAGCCCATACATATTCCAGAGTGCCCTCCTTGGAGGAGAACTGCACGTCGAATGCCTTTGCAAAGTTCTGGCCCAGGAAGTGCGAGGTGCCTGCCTGCAACGCCTTGCCGTCCTGCATCATAGCCTCTATGCAGAGGGTGTCGATGGCGCCTGCGAAACGCTCGCTCTCGCTCTTGTGGCCAACCACCACCGGCAGGGCCATGAAATCACGGGCGAACTTTGCATAGACGTTCACCATCTTCTCAGTCTCAGCGATGGCTTCGGCGCTGGTGGCGTGTGCGGTATGCCCCTCCTGCCAGAGGAACTCGGCGGTACGGAGGAACAGGCGGGTGCGCATCTCCCAGCGTACCACATTCGCCCACTGGTTAATCAATATGGGGAGGTCGCGGTAAGATGTGATCCAATTCTTATATGTATTCCAGATGATGGTCTCTGAGGTGGGGCGCACGATGAGCTCCTCTTCCAGCTTGGCGTCGGGGTCCACCACCACGCCGTTGCCGTCGGGAGCCACTTTCAGGCGGTGGTGGGTAACCACTGCGCACTCCTTTGCAAAGCCCTCTACATGCTCAGCTTCACGGCTTAAGAACGACTTGGGGATAAACAGCGGGAAGTATGCGTTCTGATGCCCCGTCTCCTTGAACATCTTGTCCAGGGCATCGTGCATCTTTTCCCAGATTGCATAGCCGTATGGCTTGATCACCATACATCCGCGCACTGCGGAGTTCTCCGCCAGATCGGCCTTGATAACTATATCGTTGTACCATTGAGAGTAGTTCTCTCCCCTAGAAGTCAGTTCCTTTGCCATAAAAAACAACAGTTGGTATAAATATTGCTATATTTGCTAACGTAAACGCTCGCAAAAATACAAAATAAATTATATAGGAGGTAGTATTATGAAAAACAGACTTTTTATTTTATCGCTCCTGGCGCTCTTCGGGCTCGCTTCTTGCGGCACGACCAGCTATTATTCCTCAATCTATGACGACAGCATTTATTCCCGTCCCCAGACGAGGCTGACCGTTGTCAGAAATGACGATGACGGTGCAACCACCTATGCTGCCGACAGGTCAGGCCGGTATTCGGTTGATGTCTACGCCCTTGATGATGGCGAAACATACGAAGCGCGCCTGCACCGGTTCGATGATGAGCCTGTCGAGTCATATACTGTGTATGTAGATTATTATGGATGGGACAACCCCTGGTATAATCCCTGGTGGGGACCCTCTTATTATTACAGCTGGTATTCACCCTGGCGCCACTCTTATGCGTGGTACAACACCTGGTGGTACGACTCCTGGTACGGTTACGGCTGGCGCGACCCTTACTGGTACAGCGGCTGGGCCTGGTACGACCCCTGGTATCACTACAGCTGGTACAACTGCTACTGGGGCCCCCATTACGGACCTTATTATTACAGCTGGAACTACGGATGGCACGGCTACAACCACCATCATCGCCACTACAGCCACCACAGCAGTTTTGCATGGCACAGCGGCGGTGTCCACAGGCACAACGACGGCCTTGGCGGATACAGCACCGGGCGTCGTGCAACCGGCGGCAACTACAATAATGGCGATGTCAACACCCGCCACGCAAGTGCAGTTGCAGGGAGCGTGAACCGTCGTGCAACCGGCAGCAGCATGATAGCATCTTCCAGTGCACGCCGCTCCGGCAGCACCAATCTGGTGGCAGCTTCCACTTCCAGCACACGCGCTGCAACCGGCCGTATAGACGGTCGCCGTTCAACTACATCGTCAGCTGCCCGCAGCGCTTCATCTTCTGTAAGGAGAGGAGAAGTTTCTTCCAGCTCCCGCAGCACTACAACAAGCATCTCCAGAAGTGCTGCCAACGGCCGCAGCTCCTCTTCAAGCGTGAGAAGGAGCGGCTCTTCCAGCAGCCGTTCAGAAGGGACTGTAAACAGAAGCAGCTCTACCCGTCGTGGAACCCCTTCCACCTCCAGCAGTTCTTCTGGCAGCAGGTCCTCTTATTCCAGCAGTCCCAGCCGCAGCAGTTCTTCCAGCAGCAGGAGCGGCAGCTATTCCGGCTCTTCCCGCAGCAGTTCCAGCTCTTCCGGCAGTCGTGGTTCATACTCCGGCGGCAGTAGCAGCTCTTCGCGCAGCGGCGGATATTCCGGCGGTGGCCACTCCAGTGGCGGAGGTCACTCCAGCGGCGGCGGTCGCTCTTCCGGCGGCCGCAGGTAACCCTGCTGGCTGTGACAGGAACAAATCAATCTAACTTGAAAAATTGACGGTAATTATGAAAAAGATATGTTTATTGGCAATTGTATTGCTTTCTGTGTCGACCCTCTCTGCCGGGGCGCAGGGGATGGAAGATGCGCTGAGATATTCACAGCAATTCTATGTCGGGAGTGCACGCACAATGGCAATGGGCAATGCTTTCACCGCCCTCGGCGGCGACCTTGGCGCGGTATCGATCAATCCGGCCTCAACGGCGCTGTATAATTGCTGCGAGTTTGCAATTACCGGCGGATTCCAATGGGATAAGAACAGCGCTTCCTTTGCTACTACAGAGGGTAACTATTTCCAGAAGACAGGACGTACCGTGTTTACCCTTCCCAACATCAGCATGGTGTTCAGTATGCCCACCGGCAAGGAGACCGGCCTGGTGGCTTACACCTTCGGGTTCGGGTTCAATAAGATATCCAATTTCAATACCCGCGTAGGTTTCCGCGGGGAGGATAGCGACACCAGTCTCCTTGGCAACATAGCTGCCAACCTGGAGGGGTTGGATAACAGCTATCTTACCGACGAAAACGCTTTCTACGACGGATACGCAAACAATCAGAAGATTCTTGCATACGACACCTACCTGGTCAATCCATATCATGACGCCCACAACTCTTACATCGGGGCAACCGAGAACGAGTGGGCCAGCGGCGGCCTGGGCGTGGACTGTATCCTGGACAAGTCTTACGACCGCATCCAGAAGGGTGGCATCTATGACATGGCGTTCAACTTTGGCCTCAACTTTTCCGACAAGTTATACCTGGGCGCCAATATAAACGTCAACCTGGTAGATTTTACCGACGACCTGTTATATACAGAAGACGGCGCCGCCCCTGGCAACTACTTTGACAGCGGTTTCAAGTCTATGAAGTACAATTACTTCCAGGAGACCAGCGGCGCAGGTGTGAACTTGCAATTGGGTGCAATATGGGTACCGCTTAATTTCCTCCGTCTGGGTGCTTCTTATACCACCCCTACGATTTACAACCTTACCGACCGTTGGAGCGAGTATATGGCATCCGGTTTTGACGGAACCACCTCGTGCAAGCCGGCAGAGAGCGAGTCTCCCGTCTTGTCCTGCGATTATCGCGTCAAGGCTCCCAGCCGCCTGTCGCTTGGTGCGGCAGTGGTGCTTGGCCGCGAGGGGCTCATCAGTTTTGATTACGAGAGGGTTAACTATGGCAAGACACGTATGGCAGACAACTACAGCGACTTCAACGATTCTGGCAACTCGTATGTGGATGTGAATAAGGATCTCTCTACCTTCTGCGGCAATACCAATATATTCCGCGTGGGTGCCGAGTGGAACATCTTTAACGACTTTACACTCCGTGGCGGTTTTACCAGCCATGTATTCAACACTCCCCAGTATCAGTTTGTATCTTGCGGTATAGGGAAGCGTATCAGCGAGCATTCGTCCCTGGATCTGGCGTTCCGCACCCGCCTGAAAGATACTTACGACATGCTGCCGTACGACGATTATTGCTTCAATGATGCCGGCGTGGCACAGTGTTTGGCCCCCGTTGCGACCATAGAGAACAGGGCATACGATATCCTGCTTACCTATCGCGTGAAATTCTAATCGTAACACATATTTCTTGGAAGGCGACCTTAGTGCCGCCTTTTTTGTACCTTTGCGGTACAAATAACTACTCTATGAATTTCAAGAAGAATATCCTGCCATATATCGTGATTGCCGTGCTGTTTCTGGCAGTGGCGGTGTTGTATTGTTACCCCGTGCTGGAGGGGAAGGTAATTGGCAATGCCGATGGTGTGAACGGCACTGCGGCTGTCCAGGAGTGCCTTAACTACCGGCATGAAGAGGGGGGCAATTCGTGGTGGACGGGGGCACTGTTCTCCGGCATGCCCAATTATCAGATAGGCGGGGCGAAATATCTCTCCGACAAGGTGCTGCTCCCATTTTACCGATTCTTCCACTGGGGGCACAACAATCAGATAATGACCATCTTCTTCTATCTGATTGCGTTTTTTGTGCTGCTACGCGCATTCGGGGTGAAGCGGTGGATGGCGGCGGTTGGGGCTTTGGCAATAGCCCTGTCGTCTTATTTCCTGATTATTATCGGCGCAAATCACGGCGGAAAGACCAGTTCGCTGGCCTGGATGACCATGGTGGCGGCCGGTATGCTGTTCATATACAAGAAGCGGTACGGCCTGGGGAGCGCACTTGTGATGTTTTTCACGGCGATGGGTCTTACGCCGCACCCTCAGATGGCGTACTATATATGCCTTATGACAGGGGTGCTGTGGTGTGCGGAGCTCTACATCCACATCAGGGAGAAGCAGATGAAGCAGTGGGTCATTGCCACACTGATCTTTTTCGCCAGCCTGATGGTCGGGGTGGGGGTGACCAGCGCCAGCGCCTTTGCAAACAGCGAATACCTCACAGAGACCATGCGCGGCGGCCACAGCGACCTGCACAAGGGTGAGGCGATTGCTGCTGCCGACGAAGGCCTGGACCTGGACTACGCAACGCAGTGGAGCTACGGCATAGACGAAACCCTGACATTCCTGGTGCCCAACTATATGGGCGGCAGCAGCAACTATCCCCTGGGCCGCGACTCACAGCTCTACAAGCAGCTGGTTTCCAAAGGGGTTCAGCCGCAGGCGGCGGCTGGCTTCTGCGCCAGCGTGCCGACCTACTGGGGCGACCAGCCCTTCACCGCCGGTCCGGTATATCTGGGCGCTATTGTGTGCCTGCTGTTTTTACTGGGGCTGTTCATAGTCAAAGGTCCCTTCAAATGGGCCCTGCTGGCAGCGACGCTCTTCTCTGTGCTGCTCTCATGGGGATATCATTTTATGCCCTTTACCAAGCTGTTTTTCAACTGGTTCCCCCTTTACGACAAGTTCCGTGCGGTGTCGTCGATACTGGTGGTGGCGGAGATTACCATCCCGGTGCTTGGCATACTGGCGCTGCAGGAGATTGCAGAGGGTAAGGTAGAGCGCAAGGAGGTGATGCGCGGCCTGGCATGGAGCGCCGGAATCACCGGCGGCATCTGCCTGATACTGGCCGTGGCCGGGAGCTCTCTGGTACCGTTAGTGGGGGCGGGCGACGCCACCCTTATGGAGTATTTCAAGCAACAGGGGATTGACTGGCTGTTCCCGATGATTGTGGACCAGCGCGCCGCTATGCTCACCTCCGATGCGTGGCGCAGCCTTATTTTCATCGCCCTTGGCTCCGGCCTGGTATGGCTGATGGCGGCGGGCAAGCCCAAGTTGAGCAAGTGGGCGCTGCCTCTGCTGGGTATACTCATGTTTATTGACCTCTATGCCGTGGACCAGCGTTTCTTCAACGCCAGCTTTTTCCAGAGCAAGCGTCAGTTTGAGAACAACTTTGCAATCCAGCCCTGGGAGAAGGCGGTTCTGGAGGATACCGACCCCCATTTCAGGGTCTTCAACCTGGTGGGCGGCAACCCGTTCAACGAGAACCGTACCAGCTACCGCCTGAAATCGATCGGCGGTTACAGTGCAGCCAAGTTGCGCCGCTATCAGGACCTGATTGACGAGCATCTGAGTCAGATGCACCGCCCCGTGATAGATATGCTCAATGTGAAGTATTTCATTACCGAAACGGAGGGCGGCGCGATGCCGGTTTATAATGACGGGGCGCTGGGCAACGCCTGGTTTGCAGACAGCCTCTGCCGGGTGCAGGGGGCCGATGCCGAGTGCGCGGCGCTGATGGAGGTGAACCTGGCCAATACAGTGGTTGTGGATACCGATGGCTTTGGCAGTTATGTGGAGAATTTCAAAGGCGCAGGAGAGGGGGCGGATGTGCATCTGACCCTGTACAAACCGGACATCCTAGAGTATGATTGCAGCAGCCCCGCCGGCGGCACCATAGTTTTTTCTGAAATCTACTATCCGTTCGGCTGGAAGGCATATATTGATGGCGAACAGGCGGAGCATTTCCGCGCAAATTATGCCCTCAGGGCTTTGAACGTCCCGGCCGGAGAGCACCACATCCGCTTTGAGTTCCGTCCTGACAGCGTCCGTCGCGGCAACGCCCTGTCAATGACCTGCATAGTGATTATGTTTGGCGCAATCGTCCTGTTTATTGTGCTGGGCCTCCTCCGCGTGCGTAGAAATCATAGCTAGAGATAGTGTATTATCATACTTTTTTACTAAATTTACGAGCTATTTATGATGGTTTTGAGCTCGAAGAGCGATGGTAAGTCCTATTAGTTACATGCGAAACTTGTGAGATGGCAAAGAATCCGTTTAAGCAGCTGGCAGGAGAGACCGCGATCTATGGTCTGAGCACCATTTTGGCCAGGGTTGTGAACTTCCTTCTGGTGCCGCTTTATACCAATATCCTCTCCAGGGAGAACTATGGTATAGTCACGGAATTCCTTGCGTATATCGCTATCCTGCAGGTGGTACTGGCCCTCGGTCTGGAGACCGGTTGCTTCCGTTACGCACAGAAGGAGAAAGATGCCGCCGACAGCGGGGATACCCACGCCGACCCCAACCGCATCTTCTCCAACGCCTTTATGATTGTGCTTGGGCTGTGCCTGGCGTTCTTCATCGGGGTGTCGCTCTTTTCCGGCAACATCTCCTCTGCGCTGGGCTATGACGGCTTTGGCAAGATCATAGTCTATGTGGGGGCCATCCTGTTGATTGATACCATCACCGCGATTCTCTTTGCCCGCCTGAGATATGAACACAAGGCGCTCAAGTTTGCAGTGATAAAGACCCTGAAGATCTTCACAGAGTTGGGGGTGAACCTGCTGCTCTACCTTGCTCTCCCCGCATATCTGGCAAATCACGGCACATCGCTCATCACATCGTTCGTGAGCGCTACGCCCGATTTTACATACGCCATTTTTGCGATTTTAATCAGTTGCATCGTCTGCCTGCTGATGCTACTTCCGGAGCTGTTCCGCCTCCGCTTTACGCCGGACAAGAAGGTGTGCAAGGCGCTTCTGTTATATTCCATACCGCTTATGCTCGCAGGGCTGCCGGGGGTTATGAACGACCTGCTGGACCGGGTGCTGATGCGCGGCCTTGACGGCGCCGCATGGCGTGCAGATCTGGGTGTTTACCAGGCGGGGGTTAAGATTGCGGTGATAATGTCGCTGTTTGTGCAGATGTTCCGGTATGCCGCCGAGCCGTTCTTCTTCCAGAGGGAGAAGCAGCAGGACTCCAAGACCCTCTACGCGCAGGTGATGACCTATTTTGTGGCCTTCTGCATGGCGGGATTCCTGTTTGTGATGCTCTACATAGACGTTATCGGGTTGCTGCTGGGCAAAGATTTCCGCATCGGCCTCTCCATCACCCCGATAATGCTGATGGCCTACGTGATGTTGGGGATGCAGTTCAACATTAGCATGTGGTACAAACTCTCCGGCAAGACCGGTTATGCGGTGTGGATTACCCTGGCCGGCCTGGTGGTGACTGTTGTTATCAACGTCCTGTTTATGCCGCGATACAGCTACCATGCTGCGGCCTGGGCCCATATAGCCAGCTATCTGGCGATGATGATTATCTCGCTGGTGCTGGGCAACAAATACTATCCGATTCCATACAACTGGAAAAAGATACTCTTCTGCATTGTGTTTGCCATGGCCATCTACGGCGGCTCCCGGCTGTTGCCGCAGATGAGCCTCTGGCCCAAGATGGGGGTACACACCCTGCTGATGCTGCTATACCTGGTGCCCGTGGCACTCTACCTGTTTAAGACAAGGAGAACAGTATGATTAAAGCCGTAAGGCGTGGGAAAAGTCCCTTCCCAGGGGAAGGGATTTAGGGTTGGGGACAAACATAAAAAGAATGTGCGGTAGGCAAAAGTTTCGCATACCACCTATCGCTCGATAATAAATAATTTGGTAGATGCGAAACTGTGTGATATGCAAGTCAAGATAGTTAACAAGTCGCGATATCCGCTGCCGCAATATGCCACTGCGCTTTCTGCGGGAATGGACCTCAAAGCCAACATAGAGGAGCCTGTTACTCTGGGCAGCCTTGAGCGCACAATGGTTCCCACCGGCCTGTTCATTGAGTTGCCGGAGGGCTATGAGGCGCAGATCCGCCCCCGCAGCGGGCTGGCTGCCAAGCACGGGATTACCGTGACAAACGCTCCCGGAACAATAGATGCAGACTACCGCGGAGAGATTTGCGTGCTGCTGGTGAATCTTGGCAGGGAGCCGTTTGTAATCAATCCGGGCGAACGCATCGCCCAGATGGTGGTTGCCCGTCACGAGCGGGTAGAGTGGGAACAGGTTGATGTGTTGGCAGAGAGCGGGCGCGGCGCAGGCGGCTTTGGCTCTACCGGAACGAAATAATAAAAAAGATATACACTTATGGACCTTAGAGGTGAAAAATTTAACGTAGAGAAGCTCTACAAAGTGTTTCAGGATTGTAAGGGCTACACTACCGACACCCGCGACCTCTCCGGCGGCGAGATGTTCTTTGCATTGAAGGGAGATAATTTTGACGCCAACGAATTTGCGGCTCACGCTATCGAGCGGGGTGCAAACTGTTGTGTCGTTGACAATGTTCACGTCTGGGAAAACTGCGATGCGGCCATTGCCGACAAACTGATTATAGTGGATAACTCGCTGGAGGCTTTCCGCCAGCTGGCGCGCTACCACCGCAGCCGCTTTGACATCCCGGTGGTGGGCATTACCGGCACCAACGGCAAAACCACCACCAAAGAGATGGTAAACGCCGTGCTCAGTGCAAAGTATAAGGTTACCTGCACCCAGGGCAACCGCAACAACCATATCGGCGTGCCGATGACCCTGCTGGAAATCACCCCCGAGACAGAAATCGCGGTTGTGGAGATGGGTGCCAACCATCCCGGCGAAATCACCGCTTCTGTGGAGCTGGCAATGCCCACCCACGGCCTGGTGACCAATGTAGGCAAGGCCCATCTGGAGGGTTTCGGCAGTTTTGAGGGGGTCAAGAAAACCAAGGGCGAGTTGTATGACTGGCTCAGCGAACACGGCGGAATCGCCTTCTATGATGCCGATAACGACGACCTTTCAGAGATGGTGGCTTCCCGCAAGGGGATGCAGTTGATGCCCTACGGCGTGGAGTACTCCGGTATGCACGTGTTGCGCACCTCCCGCGTAAATCCCTACCTTACCATGGAGGTTGAGGTAGCCGACGTTGTGAACCGTATCACTACCCGCCTGATAGGCTCTTACAACGCCACCAACGTAGCGGCGGCGCTGGCTGTGGGCGGATTCTTTGAGGTCGATTTTGACGCTGCGGTGGCGGCCATCGAGGCCTACGTCCCCTCCAACAGCCGTTCCCAGTTGATTGATACCGGCCGCAACATAGTTATTCTGGATGCATACAACGCAAACGCAAGCAGTATGAACGCGGCGCTGGACAACTTTGCGGCGACATCTTTCCCCAACAAGGCGCTGGTGCTGGGCGATATGCTGGAGCTTGGCAAGTATTCTGCAGAGGCACACGCAGAGATACTGGCAAAGGCCCGCAAGATTACCAGCGAGGTCTATCTGGTTGGCAACAGCGAGTTCAAGGCGGTTGCGTCAGAGGGCGATCTGGTGTTTGACACCTCGCTGCAGCTCAAGGAGTTTTTCCGCAAGCTCAAACCGGAAGGGAAAACTATCCTGATAAAGGGTTCCAACGCGACCCGGCTTCCGCTGATAATGGAGGTTCTTTAACGATTAACTACAACTCAAATACAAATGAAAACTTTCTGGAAAATAGTATTCGGTTCGCTGGTGGGCTGCCTGGTGGCAATGCTCATATCTACATTCTTATTCATTGGGATGCTGGGCAGTATGGCCGGCCCCTCCAAGAACCCCTCTGCCAAGAGCGGATCTGTGCTCAGGATAGACAAGACAATGATCTTCTGCGAGCGTGCGGTTGATGATTTTTCGCCCATGGCACTGATGAACCAGACAATGGGTGGCAAAATAACCATCCTGGATGCGGTACGCGCAATTGATGCTGCTGCTACCGACCCCGCCATCAAGTTCATCTATATCAACCCCGACGACCTCTCTATAACCATAACCCAGGCAGAGGAACTCAGGGCTGCACTTTCCCGTTTCCGCGCAAGCGGCAAGGCCATAGTGGCTTATGGAGAGAATTTTACCCCGACCTCGTATTACATTGCTTCGGTAGCCGACAAGGTGGTGATGAACACCGACGGCGAGGCAATGATTATGGGTGTCGCCAGCCAGTCAATGTTCATCAAAGACCTGCTGGATATGCTGGGCGTTGAGATGCAGCTTATCCGCCACGGCAAGTATAAAGCTGCCGGCGAGATGTTTATCAAGAATGCCATGAGCGACGAGAACCGCCAGCAGCTGCAGGCTATGGTTGATGGGATGTGGAAGACAATGGCAGATGAGATATGCGCGAGCCGCGACATTACCCGCGAGCAGCTGGACAGTTATCTCTCCAACCTGGAACTTGAGAAGGCGCAGAGTATGCTGGACCGCAAGCTGGTTGATACCATTTACTACGCAGACCAGATGAAGGATTATCTGTGCAATCTGGCCGACGTGAAGAAGTTCGACAAGATTGGATTTGTGCTGCTCAACGACTATGCTCCGGGCCGCATCGCACGCGCATACAAGAGCAAATCCAAAGATAAAGTGGCTGTGCTCTATGCCAACGGCGAGATTGTGGTGGACGGTGATGAAGCCACGGATATCGTAGGAGCAAAGTTCGCTGCTGAGGTGGCTAAGGTCCGCGAGGATTCCACCATCAAGGCGGTTGTGTTCCGCGTGAACTCCCCCGGCGGCAGCGTGGAGGCGGCACAGTTCGTGCGCCGCGAGATTGAACTGCTGCAGAAAGAAAAACCCGTTGTGGCGTCGTTTGGCGACTATGCGGCATCGGGCGGATACTGGATCAGTGCATCTTGCGACAAGATCTTCTGCGACAACTCCACCCTTACCGGTTCCATCGGTGTTTTTGCCCTGGTTCCGAATCTGGGCGGCGCAGCAAAAAAGACCTTCAAGGTAAATGTGCAGAGCGTCAATTCGCACCCTCACGGAGACATGCTTAGTGGAATGCGCAGCCTGGACGGCGCGGAGACCGCATATATGCAAAACTCCATCGAGTGGGTTTATGACGAATTCCTCACTATCGTGGCCAATGGCCGCGGTCTCACCAAAGAGTCAGTGGACGAAATCGCCCAGGGTCGCGTATGGTGCGGCTGTGACGCCTTCGGAATCGGCCTGGCCGATGAGAAGGGCGGCCTCACAGATGCTATCGCTTATGCTGCATCGCTCGCTAACCTGAGTGATTACAAGCTTGTTGAGTGCCCTACGCCTAAGACCACCATGGAGCGCTTGATGGAGAAGATGAACGGCACATCTGCCAAGGCCCTGTTCTCCCGCCATGAGAGCAAGACCCGCTGGGAAGAGGCCCTGGCACAATTTGAACAGGCATACGGCTTCCTGCGCAATACAGAGGAGACCACCTTCTGGGCTCGCATGCCTTTTATAACAGAGATCAGATAATTGCTGATGAAGTTTCTTGGCAAGACAGCTACTGCTCTGCTGCTGATGGTTTACATCGCTGCATTCGTGGGGTTCCGGCTCCACGAATGTACGGTGGACCATACTGTGGAGATACTCAGCGTGCTTGCCGATGACGATTGCGAAGAGGTTCATCACCACCATTGCCACGATGAGGCTCACTGCGGCCACCATCACCATCATTGCCATCAAGAGGGTGCAGATGCTACTGAAGATGGCAGCGTGCAGATTGGCCAGGCCTGCTGTTGTGCCAATTCGCTGTATTTCATCTCCGACGCCCAGATAGCGTCGGACAGCGGCGACGACTTTGCTTTCTCAAAGTGCCTGCCGATGGCTTTTGCCCCTGTTGCGGTGTGTGCCGCGCAACTGTCGGGCTGCGGATTCGCCCCCGCATCTTTCGATTACTGTCGCGTCCTGAAAGGGTGTACCGCGCTCGCATTATATTCTGTCAGAAGGGTTTAGTGTGCATTGTCCGCCTGCTTGGCAACAATGTACAACCCTTTAATTGACAGAATATTATGTATTTAAAACG
>JAGABI010000063.1 GCA_017614715.1 Bacteroidales bacterium
AGAAAAAATACTAATTTTGCAGACTATTTTGCGAAAATAATCAAAAAATAAAATAAGCAATAATTATGCAAAGTAAAGGCGCCATTCGTTTAGTGGCAATTCTCATCGCCCTGGCCTGCGCATTCCAGCTCTCTTTCACGCTGGTAACAGCACTCCAGGAGCGCAAGGCTGCAAAGTATGCAGAGAAGGTTGTAGAGGCAGAGCAACTCAAGCCCGCATTTGAACTTGTATCGGATCTTGACAAGGCTTTCTATCTCGATTCCATCAGCACAGCGGCAAACAACAAGTACATCGACTCCATATCCACCGAGAAAGTTTACCTCGGCTACACATACAAGGATGTCAAGGAGAAAGAGATCAACCTGGGTCTGGACCTCAAGGGCGGCATGAACGTAATGCTGCAGCTTGACCTGGGCGAGCTGGTGCGCAACTGCGCCCGCGAAAAGACCACCGATGAATTCAACAAGGCCCTCTCGCTGGCACGTCAGCGCGCAGAGGAGACCCACACCGACTTCATCACCCTTTTCGCAGAGGCCTGGAAAGAGGTTGCCGGTGATCAGAGGCTCTCTTTTGACATTGACCTCGACAAGTTCAGCAGCGACGTTGCAAACAAGTCCAAGATTACCAACGATGAGATTATAGATCTCCTCCGCAAAGAGGCAGAGAGCGCAATCAACAACTCCTATACAGTTGTGGAGCGCCGTGTAAACCAGTTTGGTGTGGCACAGCCCAACATCCAGAAAATTGCCCGCACCGGCCGCATCCTCGTGGAGCTCCCGGGCGTGAAGGAGCCTGAGCGTGTACGTAAGCTCCTCCAGGGTACCGCATCGCTGGAGTTCTGGCAGACCTACACTGCAAACGAAATCATGCCCTTCCTGCAGGAGTTGAACCGCAGCGAGGCAGCCAAGCTCGCAGCTGTTGAGGCTTCCGTTGAGGAGAGCGCAGCAGAGGGCGAGGCAATTGAGGCTACAGAAGCCACCCCCGAGGTGGACAGCCTGCTGAACAACCTCACCGCAACTGCAGAGCAGGGCGAGAGCGACCAGATGGAGGCTTATCGCAAGGCCAACCCGCTGTTTGGCCGCATGCAGCAGACCGGCGCCAACAACGCCTGCCTCGGTTTCATTCACTATCGTGATACCGCAGAGGTTATGCGCATGCTCCGCACAAGCAGCGTAGAGTTCCCCAACGACTTTGTTCCGGCCCTCACCTTCAAGCCCAGCTCATTCGACAAGAGCGGTCAGTACTTTGAGCTGGTTGCCCTCAAGAGCGCAGCCGGCAAGGGACCCGTCCTGGACGGTGGCGTCATTACCTCCGCCCGCGTCAACTACAGCCAGATTTCCGGCGCAGCAGAGGTTAGCATGACCATGAACAGCACCGGCAGCGCACGCTGGGAAGTTATCACCGAGCAGAACATCGGCAAGCAGATCGCCATCGTAATGGACGGTCTGGTATATTCATATCCTAACGTGCAGAACAAGATTAGCGGCGGTAGCAGTCAGATCACCGGTGGCTTCACCCCTGAAGAGGCAGAAGACCTTGCCACCGTGCTCAAGAGCGGTAAGCTCAGCACCCCTGCCCGCATCGTGCAGGAGCAGGTCGTAGGTCCTTCCCTGGGTAGCCAGTCCATCAAGAGCGGTATGATTTCATTCCTGCTCGCCTTCCTGTGCGTACTCATCTACATGGCCATCTTCTATCGCCGTGCAGGTATCGCAGCAGACTTTGCACTCCTGTGCAACGTGCTGTTCCTCTTCGGCGCCCTGGTATCGTTTGGCGCAGTGCTCACCCTCCCCGGTATCGCTGGTCTCGTGCTCACCATGGGTATGGCTGTGGATGCCAACGTTATCATATACGAGCGTGTAAAAGAGGAGCTGCGCAGCGGCAAATCGCTCCGCCTGGCTATCTCAGACGGTTACAAGAACGCATACTCCGCTATCATAGACGGTCAGCTGACCACCCTCATTACCGGTATCATCCTGTTCTTCTTCGGTAGCGGCCCCGTCAAGGGTTTCGCAGCCGTGCTGGTAATCGGTATCATCACCTCCGTATTCACCTCCATCTTTATCCCGAGACTCATTTTTGAGGCAAGGCTTGCCCGCAACAAAGACATCAGCTTTGATTCTCCCGCAACCCGCAATTTCCTCAAGAATACCCATATCGACTTCATCAAGCTGCGCAAGACCACATACATCATCTCCGGTATTCTCTGCCTGATTGCCCTGGTAAGCATTTTCACCAAAGGCTTCAGCTACGGTGTAGATTTCAGCGGCGGCCGTACCTATGTTGTCCGCTTTGACCAGCCGGTTACCGCAGAGCAGGTACGTGCAGCTACTTTCCAGGAATTTGGCGAGGCTCCCGAGGTTAAGCAGTTTGGCGGTGCATCACAGATGCGTATCACCACCAAATATAAAGTGAACGACCGCAGCCAGGAGACCGATAAAGAGATAGAGGGCAAGATTTACAACGCCCTGAAGGGATTCTTCGCAAACCAGATGAGCCAGGAAGAGTTCACCTCTACCCTTAACAACCCTAACGGTATCATATCATCCGACCGCGTGGATGCATCCATCGCGAGCGAAATGCAGCGCGACGCGATTATCGCAGTAATCCTGGCGCTCATTGCAATCTTCGCCTACATCGCCCTGAGGTTCACCAACTGGACCTGGGGTGTCGGCGGCGTGACCTCGCTGGTTCACAACGCCCTTATTATGATCGGCTTCTTCTCGCTGTTCAGCGGGATTCTGCCGTTCACCCTGGATGTTGACCAGACCTTTATCGCGGCCATATTGACCATCATCGGTTACTCCATCAACGATAACGTGGTGATCTTTGACCGTATCCGCGAATACAAGACACTCTATCCCAAGCGTTCCCTCAAGGAGAACATCAACGACGCTGTCAATGCGACCTTGAGCCGTACCTTGAACACCTCCATTACTACCCTGCTCGTTTTGGTGGCAATCGCAATCTTTGGCGGTGAAAGTATCCGCGGTTTCGCAGTTGCCCTGACACTCGGTGTGATTGTAGGTACCTATGCATCCATCTTCATCGGTACCCCCATTATGTACGACCTCAACCGCAAGCGCGAGGAGAAGGCATCCCAAAAGGTTACCAAAAAATAAGGGAAAATCACCTTGTCAAAAGAGGCTGGCCATTGCGGTCAGCCTTTTTTGTTGCTAATTGGCAGATAAATACATAAATTTGTAAAAAATGGCTTATGCATATATGGAAATTAATAATAAAGCTTTATGAAAAAATTGACGAAAAATGTTTACGACGCACCTGTAAGCGAAGTAATAACTGTACGTATCCGGCATAGAATCTGCCAGACCTCCGGCGAGAACGAGCAGGTAACCGAGACAGAAGGTGAATGGTAGAACAATGATAATAACAGTCTTACCATGAAAAGAAGTTTAGTATTAAGCCTGTTGGCTTTATTGGCAGTATGCGGCTGCCAGGTTAAAGAAGAGGGCGAATTTGCCCCCGAGGGCAAAAGTTTCACGGCCACAATGGAGGCCACTGTCGGCGATGCAACCGACATAGGCACCAAGACATCGCTGGATAATCTCAATGTGCTCTGGACGCTTGGGGACCAGGTGAGCATCTTTGTGGGGAGCACCGTCAACGAGCACTATCAGGTGACCGATGCGTCGGACGGTAAGACGGCTGCGGCGCTGTTCAGAGTTGAGAATCCTGAATCCGTTCCCTCAGAAGCGATTAGCAACAACGTGGCGTTCTATCCGTATGAGGCAACGGCAGGAATCGTACAAAACGGGAGCTCTTATGTCATCAGCGACATAGTTTTCCCCTATACGCAGTATTTCGCGCAGGCGAGCTTCGGCAACGGAGCGTTCCCGATGGTGGCTGTTACAAGTTCAACAGGAGATTATAGCCTCAAGTTCAAGAATGTACTCGGCGGGTTGAAGCTGCGGCTGAAAGGAACGGCGGAGATAACATCCGTCAGCATCACGGGCAACAACGGCGAGATACTCTGCGGTTCGGCAGAGGTTACGGCGTCTGCCGACAATGCACCTTCTGTAGAGATGACAGATGCCGATGGTACGAGGGCGACGCTGATTTGCCAGGAGTATGTGCAGCTGAGCGAGACTGAGGCGACGGCATTCATCATAGCTTTGCCTCCGATGACGATGACGGGCGGCTTCACAGTGGTGGTTTGTGACTCGCAGGGCGCCTCGATGGAGATACAGACCACCAGGAGCCAGACCATCACCAGGTCTAACATCCTCTCGATGCCTGAGGTGACTTATGTCGGCACCGCGCCTTATGTTCCGCCGGTTCCCGAGGCCGTTGATCTGGGCCTGCCGTCAGGTATAAAGTGGGCAAGCTTCAACCTCGGTGCGGCCGCACCTGAGGAGTACGGTGATTACTATGCGTGGGGCGAGACAGAGCCGTATTATGAGAGTCAGGATCCCCTTGTGTGGAAGTCGGGCAAGGCGGCAGGATACAATTGGCAATCATACAGATTTGGCACTTCCACCAACCTTACCAAGTACAATATCGACAGCAATCATGGTTCTGTCATAGATAATAAAACCAGATTGGAGCTGTCAGACGATGCCGCAAATGCTTCATGGGGTGGCGCCTGGCGTATGCCTACATACGATGAGTGGTTGGAGCTGATTGCGACAAAGGAGAATACGTCAAGTTATCAGTGGGAATTGAAGACCATCAACGGCCATGACGGCTGGGAGGTGAAATGCCTTGCAAACGGCAACAGCATCTTCCTTCCCGTTACAGGCATACGGAGTGATGACCGTCTCGGGAATGGTTGCGACTACTGGTCATCTTCACTTGTTACAGGAGGCTTTGACGGCCTTTTGGCAGCAGACCCCTCGAGCGCATGGACAGCATGGATTGATCAGGACATGTGCGGTTACTGGCCAATGTACCGTATGTTCGGATGCCCGGTCCGTCCCGTCACGGATGAGGATGTACTGGTATCTGTAACAGGCATATCTCTGGACAAGTCATCGATGGCTTTGGACGTTGAAGAGGAGTCGACTGTTACCGCAACCGTTTCCCCTTCCAACGCAACTAAAAAGGATGTAATCTGGTCGTCATCAGACAGGTCAGTCGCCACAGTTTCCTGGGAAGGCGTTGTCACGGCTGTGACTGCCGGCCACGCCACCATCACCGCCACCACCTACGACGGCGGCTTTACTGCAACCTGCGCAGTGACTGTTCAAGCGATCCCCGAGGCCGTTGACCTGGGTTTGCCATCCGGTATTAAATGGGCCTCCTACAACCTTGGTGCAAATGCACCTGAAGACTTTGGAGATTTCTTTGCCTGGGGTGAAGAAGAGCCGTATTACAGCAGCAAGGACCTGTCGGCCTGGAAAGACGGTAAGACACAGGGTTATAAATGGACATCATACACGTGGTGCAACGGTTCTTCTTCAACCCTCACCAGATATAACACCGATAGTGCAAAGGGTACAGTAGACAACAAAACCGTTCTTGCCCCGGACGATGATGCTGCTTATGCAGAACTGGGAGGTAATTGGCGGATGCCCACAGAGGCGGAGTGGTCGGAGTTGATGGCAAATTGTACATGGACATGGACCGAGCAGGGCGGAGTTAGTGGAAGACTTGTTACCAGCAACACCAATGGCAACAGCATCTTCCTTCCCGCCGCAGGCTATCTGGAAAACAAGCTCCAGTATTTTGCCGGTTCCAGCGCCGGCTACTGGTCTTCTTCCCTCAATTCAGCCAGCCCTGACCGCGCAAGGTACATGGACTTTGCCAGCAATAGCCGCAGCATTACAAATGCTAACCGTTACTGGGGGTTGTCAATCCGTCCCGTATCAGATGAAGGGGTTCGCGTCAGTGTAACAAGGGTTTCCCTCAACAGGAGCAGCTTAAGCCTTTTAGCAGGAAACACCGCGTCCTTAACGGCAACAGTAGCACCGGCAAATGCAACTCAGCCGGCAGTTATCTGGTCGTCCAGCAATACGGCTGTCGCCACCGTTAACTATAATGGTGTAGTGACCGCAGTAAGCGTAGGTACCGCCATCATCACTGCAACCACATACGACGGCGGTCGCAGCGAGACCTGCGGGGTTTGTGTTTCGGCCCCTGAGGCAGTTGACCTCGGTTTGACCTCGGGTCTGAAGTGGTCCTCCTGCAACATAGATGCATCCGCCCCGGAGGATTATGGTAATTACTTTGGATGGGGCGAGGTGGAACCGGCTTACAACAGCAAGTTAGATATGTTGAACCATGTTGGAGGCTTCGGTTGGAATGAGTACCAGTGGTGCGACGGTTCGAACCGCGAGCTCACCAAGTATTGTACAAATAAATCTTACGGTACAGTAGATAATAAGACTGTCCTTGATCCTGAAGATGACGCAGCCCGTGTAAACTGGGGGGGGGCATGGAGAATGCCCACCTGGTCAGATTGGTACGAACTTTTAGCGCAATGTGAGTGGACCAGGACTACGCAGAATGGAATAGATGGATTTCTGGTAACAGGTAGTAATAACAACAGCATATTCCTGCCTTCTGCTGGCGTTATAGCCAGTTACTACCTCGACTATGCCGGCACCTGCGGCTACTACTGGACTACTGCTTTGTCTAGTGAAACCCCGACCTCCGCGAGTATCTTTTTCTTCAATACGCAGGATTATTTTCGCAATGATATACCACGTGCTTACGGGGGCTCAATTCGTCCCGTCACGGAATAAAGTCTTAATAACGATAAAAGATGGGCAAGGTCTAAAGCAGACCTTGCTCATTTTTTATATGGGCAGCGCCCCAGTATAGCAATCGCCATCAGGCGATAGCGGAGCGCGTGCGGGTAGGGTTGCAGAATAGCCAGCGCGGAGCGGTGGGGGTCACAGGGGGCGTAGCCCCCTTAACCTTATGGAACGGGGTCGTAGCCGGAGCCGCCCCAGGGATGGCAACGGAGGATGCGCTTGAGGCCGAGCCAGCCCCCTTTGAGGATGCCGTATTTCTCTATGGCTTCGTAGGCGTAAGTGCTGCATGTGGGGGTAAAGCGGCAATTGCGCCCCATATATGGGGAAAGGAATGCCTTGTAGAATTTGATGAGCATCAGTGCTGGCCAGCAGGTGATGCGCCGCACCGCTTTGTGGAACGGTGTCATGGCCGTGGTTCTGTTTTGGCGGGTTTCCCGGGTTCGGCGGTAATCTCACGGCCCTTGGCTTGAACCTCCCTGCTCTTAGCGAGAATATCCTTCACGGCGGCCTCAATCACCTCATAGGTGCAAACATCCTTGCCGATATAAACCAGCAGGAAATCGGCGCATAATCCGCCAAGAACTGCCTCCTGATTGAGCCGTACCGCCTCACGCATGCGCCGCTTGAGAAGGTTGCGCTTGACAGCCCTCTTGAACAGCTTCTTAGGCACGCTAAACACATATCGGGGATAGCCGATATCACCCGTAGGCAGGCAATATGCCTTTATCGGGTGCTTGAACAGCACTTTGCCGCCAGAGGCGAGAGCCGTGACAGCTTCCCGCTGCGCCAGGTGTTGCTTTTTGGGAAAGGCAAAAGTCATGGGCGGGTTGCTTGCAGGAAAATAAGTAAACGGTGCGGCCTCTACGACAGCTTGCTGCAGTAGAGATTGAGTGCCTGCGCAATAGAAGGAGCCTCCGGTGTGGGGGCGGTGATTTCAATCTTGAGCCCGGCCTCTTCTGCCGCCTTTGCGGTATTTACGCCAAAGGTTGCGAGCACCAGGTCGTTCTGCTTGAAATCGGGATAGTTCTCCAGCAGCGAGCGTACGTCGCACGGACTGTAGAACACCAGTGCGCTGTAGCTTGCCAGGTCAAGATGTTTGATATCGCTCACAACGGTGTTCATGAACACCGCGCTGCCATATTTGAAGCCAGCCTTGTCAAACGCCTTTGCCAGATCGGCACGCAGGCTGTCGGTGCAGGCTATGAGGAATTTTTCGTTCTTATGCTTGTTGCCGATGGCATCCACGATAGAGAGCGGCTTGCCGTCGCCAAAGAATATTTTGCGCTTGCGGTACACTATATACTTCTGCAGGTAGAGGGCAATCTGCTGGTTCTGGCAGAAATATTTCATATCCTCAGGAACGTTTACGCGCATCTCTTCGCAGATGTGGAAGAATGCATCAATCACGCTGCGGGATGTGAAGACGATGGCGGTGTGGTCCAGGATATTTACGCGCTGGGCACGGAAATCGCGGGCAGAGACCGGCTTCACCGTAAAAAACGGGCAGAAGTCAAACGAGAGCATGTACTTGGTTTCTAGCTCTGTGTAAGGTGAACTGTTCTTGGGTGCGGGCTGGGCAATCAGAATTTTCTTTCCTCTTAAATCTATCATATCCGGATGAGTGCGCAAATTAATAGCCCCAGGGGCAGAATTTCGAGCGTGCAAAGGTACAAAAACCAAAATAATATTGAATAATTATTTTCTCTAAATATCCTCAGGCTGCGGGTGGCGCGTAAAATGAACAGCAGGCCAAAGACCGCCGCAAGAAAAATTGTGGGGAAAACCGACGAAGTAATGCCCGCCAGCCGCACCACGATGAGCAGCAGCAGCGACACGGTGGTAAACACTATGAGGTGCATACGGCCGCAGATGGAGACAGTACGCATCATATCCGGGCAGTATTTGAGCCAACCGACCAGCAGGAACAGCCCCAGGTGCACCAGCACGAAGAGCGCCATTGCAACCAGTATAAATACAAAGTTGAGAGGCGATACGTTCAGGAAATAGAGCACCAGCGACATCGTGGGGATGCAGAGCAGGGCTGTGTTGTTGATGGCGTAAATAAGGTTTTTGTTGGCCAGGGTATCTTCCAGTGCAATCCGGTTGAACAGCGAGCGCCACGATATCAGAATCGAGATGAACGAGTTCTCCACAAATACCATGAAATAGAGCAGGCAGAGCAGCAGTGCGTAGGTGGTCAGCGCCGGGTGGCTCTCGATCACCGCAGAGGGGAAGTTGTCCCCCACAACCGTCATCAACTCACTGGACTGCCAGCAGTCCTGCCCTATCGCCTGCAGAAAAGAGAACATATCAGTTGCCGCGTTTTGCCTTGTAGCCCATCGATAACAGGATATCCACTATACGGTCCCGCATATCGCCCTGGATAATAATCTGGCCGTCCTTGGCGCTCCCGCCCACGCCGCAGCGCGTCTTGAGTGTCTTTGCCAGGGAGGCGAGGTCGTCTTCACGCCCCACGAAGCCGTTTACCACTGTAACCTGCTTCCCGCCGCGGTTGCGACGGTCAATGGCCACCACCAGCTTCTGGCGCTCTGCCGGGAGGGTCTCCGGCTCCTGGTCAAGGTCGTCCTGTGTGACATATTTGAAGTTGGGGTCTGTGGAATACACGACACCCAGGCGGTTTTTCCAGTCGTTGGACATAGCGGAAGCGATTTACGGCTGCAAATTTAGTTATAAAAAAACTAATTCGTACATTTGTCCTAATATAGACGGACTTTGCAAAGATTTTTATGGAGAAAAAATTATTTGAGAGAATCAAGAATATACTGGCCATAGTAATACTTGTCCTCTCTTCTTGCGTATATCTTTCCACAATAGAGCCTACCGCCAGCTTTTGGGACTGCGGCGAATTCATAGCATCTTCATATAAACTGGAGGTGGGTCACCCCCCGGGAAACCCTATGTTCCAGCTGATTGCCCGCTTCTTTACTATGTTTACGGGGCCCGAACACGCGGCTGCGGCGGTGAACTGCTGCAGCGCCATGTGCTCTGCCTTTACCATCTTCTTCCTGTTCCTGACCATCGTGCACTTTGGCAGGAGGCTGCTGGCGCGGCGCGGCAAGGCGCTCACCAACGGGGCGGCTATAGCCGTGCTGGGGGCGGGAGCTGCAGGGGCGCTGGCCTACTGCTTCTCAGACACCTTCTGGTTCTCTGCAGTTGAAGGCGAGGTCTATGCGATGTCCAGCCTTGTGACGGCAATTGTGTTCTGGGCCATCCTCAAGTGGGAAGAGCACTACGGCGAGCCTTACAACGACCGCTGGCTGGTGTTCATTGCTCTGATGCTGGGGCTCTCCATCGGCATTCATCTGCTCAGCCTGCTCGTGATACCGGTGATAGTGTTCATATACTATTACAAGAGCCACGAGGGGGAGAAGATGACCTTCTGGAAAGGGGTGCTGATGCTGGCCGTATCGGCCCTGGTGCTGGCGCTGATACTCTTTATAATCATCCCCTGGGTACCAAGGGTCATCGCGGGCTTTGACCGCTTCTTTGTGAACAGCCTGGGCGCGCCCTTCAATCTTGGTGCGTCTATTCTGGCCCTGCTGCTGTTTGCAGCCTGCTTTGCGCTGCTGCGTTATTTCCGCCGCCGCGAGAAGGCCGTGGCCCACACCATGACGCTGGCCTTTACCGCCATACTCATAGGCTACTCCGTGTTTGCCGTGGTGGTTATCCGGGCCAATGCCAACCCTCCCACAAACGAATACTCTCCTGACAACCCCTATACTCTGGTGCGCTACATCAACCGTGAGCAGTACGGCAGCAAGCCGGTGGTGTTTGGAGAGAGCTACAAATCTGTATATGACATCAAGGACGGTACCTACTGGACCAAACTCGACGACAGATACTACAAGACGGCAAAGCCGCTCGAGGCCGACTACCCCATGGGGGCAAAGATGCTCTTCCCCCGCATGTGGAGCACCCAGTCCCGCACCCACGAGCAGTTCTACGACGCCTACACCATGGGCGATTTCAAGACCAAGACAGTCCGTATGGCCGACGGCAGCCTCAAGAAAACCCAGATGCCAAAGATGCGCGACAACCTGCGCTATTTCTTTGACTATCAACTGAGCTATATGTATTTCCGCTACTTCTTCTGGAACTTTGTGGGGCGCCAGAACGACCTGCAGGGGCAGGTGCCGGGCGATCTGTCCTGCGGCAACTGGGAGAGCGGCATAAAGTTCCTGGACGAGATACGCCTGGGCGACCAGAGCCTCGCCCCCGACTATATAGCCCACAACAAGGGTAAAAACCATTACTTCTTCCTCCCGCTGATACTGGGCCTTATAGGGCTGTTTTTCCAGCTCAAACACGACGGCCGCAACGGCTGGATCACCTTCCTGCTGTTTTTCCTGACGGGCATAGCCATAATCATATACCTCAACCAGACCCCTTACCAGCCGCGCGAGCGCGACTATGCATACGCGGGCTCGTTCTATGTGTTCGCAATCTGGATAGGGCTGGCGGTGATGGCCATCAAAGAGTGGTTCGACAACCTGCTGGGCAAGGGCATAGCCCGCGAAAACGGCGAGAAGGTTGCCTCCGGCACATCCGTGGCAACAGCCTCCGTGGCCAGTGTCCTGGCAATTGCGGTTGCGGTGCTGATGGGTTGCCAGAACTGGGACGACCACGACCGCAGCGGCCGCTACACCTCAATTGAGGAGGCCTACAACTACCTCAACAGCTGCGAGGAGAATGGAATCCTGATTACCCACGGCGACAATGACACCTTCCCCTTGTGGTATGCACAGGAGGTCGAGGGAATCCGCACCGACGTGAGGATAATGAACACCTCGCTACTGGGAATGGACTGGTACATAGACCAGATGAAATGCCGCTGCAACAAGTCGGCCCCGCTCCCCATATCGCTGCCGCGCAAAGATTATCTCTACGGTACCAACGATTTTGTTCAGGTGATTGACGCCTATGGCCGCCCGGCAACGGTAGAGGAGGTGATGGCGGTGTTTACCAACCCCAAATACCGCAGCGGCAGCAATGGCGCCATTGCCAGCCGCACCATAGTGGTGCCGGTGGACAAGGAGAAGGCTCTTGAATCGGGCTTAGTGCTGGAGAAGGATGCCGACAAGATGCTGGACGCACTGGAGCTGAAGATTCCGGAAGAGAGCAGCGTGATTACCAAAACCGACCTGATACTGCTTGACATACTCAACAACTATAAGTGGGACCGCCCCATCTATTTTGTGAGCCAGAACGGCGACTGCACCTTTGAGATTGCCAAATACCTCCAGTTTGACGGTTATGCATACAAGATTGTCCCGATAGAGTGCCCGCAGGGCTCCGAAGCAAAGCAGATGGACCTGGACAAGATGTACAAGCTGGTAATGGAGGGCTACCGCTTTGACAGCCTCAGAGACACCACCATCAACTTTGATTACTTCAACCTCTACGCATTCAGCAGCGTGACACCGGTGCGCGGTATCTTTAACCAGGTGGCCAACAAACTGATCAGCGAGCAACGCTTTGAAGAGGCGGAGAAGGTGCTGGACCGCTGCTACGAGGTGACTCCCGCTAAGAATATCCCCTATGACATAGCTATAATCCGCGGTTCAAACGAATACGAGGTCCTCACCTCCATTGACCATTATCTCACCATAGGTTGCTTTGAGAAGGCCCAGGCCCTATCCCGTGCATATATGGATGAGTCGGTCAAGTCGATGCTTTATTCCAGCCAGCCGTTCCACGGCGATTTGCTGGACGAGGAGACCCTCGACCGGGAGATGCAGTACGTCACCTATCTGGCTAATCTGTTCCGTGCAAACGGTTATCAGGACGAGTACGACTGGATTAATAACCGCATCAAGTCTCTGGCAGATTGAATGTAAGGGAAAAAGTCAGCCTGCTGCCCCACTCGCCGGGCGTGTACCGCTTTCTTAACAGTGAGGGGGAGGTGATTTACGTGGGCAAGGCCAAAGACCTCCACCGCCGCGTATCGCAATATTTCCGCCCCCCGGAAAGCCTGGACCGCAAGACCCGGGTGATGGTGGGCAAGATCTGTGACATGATGTTTGCCGTGGTGGAGACGGAGCAGGATGCCCTGCTGCTGGAGAACAACCTTATAAAGAAGCTCCAGCCCCGCTACAACATACTCCTCAAAGACAGCAAGACCTATCCCTGGATAGTGGTAAAAAAGGAACCCTACCCCAGGGTGATGCTTACCCGCCACCTTGCCAAAGACGGCAGCCGCTATTTTGGCCCCTACAGTAATGCATCCTACGCCCACGCCATGCTGGAGCTTATCGCGCAGCTCTATCCCTTGCGCACCTGCAAGATGCGCCTTGCAGATGACGCCATCGCCGCCGGCAAGTTCAAGGTGTGCCTGAACGCCCATCTGGGGCGGTGCAGCGCGCCGTGCGTGGGCCGCATTTCCCGTGATGATTACGACGCGATGATATCTGCGGTGGAGACACTGCTGGCCGGTGGGGCCCGCGGCCTTATAAGGGAGAACCGCGAAAAGATGGCAGATGCCGCCGCCCGTCTCGATTATGAACATGCACAGGTCTATAAAGAGCGGGCGATGCTTCTGGAGCGCCACTACTCCAAGTCTGCCATAGTGAACCAGACAATGAGCGACACCGATGTCTTCTCTATCGTAAGTGAGGGGCAGGAGCATTTCTGCAACTTTTTGCGTATCCGCGAGGGGTGCGTGGTGCAGAGCTTCAACATGGAGCTGGAAGCGCGCATAGAGGAGCCTCAGGAGGAGGTTCTGGCCGCTTTCATGGCAGAGATGATATCCAAGTTCGGGGCCCTCTCAAAGGAGGTGGTGGTGCCGTTTGCGCCGGGTGGCGAGTTCACCGGAGTTGAGGTCACAGTGCCGCAGAAGGGGAACAAGATGGAGCTGCTGCGCCTCAGCCAGAAGAATGCAGGGGCGCTCAAGGTAGAGAAATACCGCCACGAAGAGAAGGTCAACCCGGATGAATACAACATGCGTGTGATGGAGGCCCTCAAGCGCGATCTGGGGATGCAGGATTTGCCTCATCACATAGAGTGTTTCGATAACTCCAACATCCAGGGGACCAATCCGGTGGCATCGTGCGTGGTGTTCCGGGAGTGCCGCCCGAGCAAGAAAGATTACCGGCATTTCAACATAAAGACCGTGGTGGGGGCCAACGACTACGCCTCAATGAAAGAGGTGGTGAACCGCCGTTATTCCCGTCTGTTGGCAGAGGGTGAACCCCTCCCGCAACTGATTGTGATAGATGGCGGCCGCGGCCAGCTTCACTTTGCCATGGAGGCGCTGCACGAGCTGGGCATTGCCGACAAGGTGTGCGCCGTGGGGCTTGCAAAGCGGCTGGAGGAGATAATCCGCCCCGGCGATCCCTATCCCCTCTTCCTCGACAAGAACTCCACCTCGCTCAAAGTGCTGATGCAAATCCGCGACGAAGCCCACCGGTTTGGCATAACCCATCACCGTAACTTGCGCTCAAAGAGTCAGATTGGCTCGCAACTTGCAGAGATTCCGGGAGTCGGCGAAGCCACCGCTGCCAGGCTGTTGACCCGTTTCAAGAGTGTAAAGCGGATAAAGGAGGCCTCCCTTAACGATTTGGAGGAGGTTGTGGGTAAAAAGGTGGCTGCAAACGTTTACGACTATTTTAATGAAGGGAATCGATAGAGTCATATCCGTCGCTGTGCTGTTGCTTGCCCTCTCGCTGGGGGCGAGGGCCCAGTATTATCAATTGGGAGCCGACCCCGCCTCCGCCCGCTGGAGCATTATCAAGGGGGATAACTTCCGTGTGATATATCCCCGCGGCTTGGATTCGCTGGCACGGGAATATCTATATAATTTTGAAATTGCCCGACCCCGCACGCAGGTGGGTCTTAAAATAGAGGACAGCGAGATTCCCCTGGTGCTCCATCCCTATACCCTCTCCAGCAACGCCACAGTGGTGTGGGCACCGCGCAGGGTGGACATCTTCACCACCCCGCCCTTCAGCCGCAGCTATGCCGACACCTGGGTCCACCAGCTGGCGACGCACGAGGGGCGGCACATCGGTCAGGTGACGCATTTTACCACCGGCACCTTCAAGGTGTTCCGCTACATTCTTGGAGAGCAGTCGGTGGGGCTCGGCATCGGTTTTTATCCATCAGGCTGGGAGCTTGAGGGCGACGCCGTCCACTCCGAGACCGATTTCTCCAAGGCGGGCCGTGGCCGCGACCCCAACTTCCTGATGCCCTTCAGGGCCTCTTTCCTGTCGGGTGAGAACCGCTCTTATGATACCTACCGCTTTGGCTCGGTACGTAACTTTATCCCCAGCAAGTATGCGTTCGGCTACATTATGGAGACCTTTATGCGGGACAATTCCGACTACTTTGTAATAGGCGACATATATCACGACTATACCCGCTACTGGTACGACCCGAGCATCCTGAACAAGACATACCAGCGTTATACCGGCCGCACCCGCCGCAAGAACATGCACGGCGCAGTGGACTATTTCACAAACAAGTGGAGGGCGGATTTCATTGAGAGGGCCCCTTATACGGCGGCGCAACTGCTCACAAATTTCGACGACGGCTATTACGGCAACTACACCTCCGTGCTCCCCTTTGACGGCAACGTGGTGGCGGTAAAGGCCAGCATGACCCAGGCCAGCCGGCTCATATCCATAGATGCTGAAGGGCAGGAACACTACATCCGCCCCTTTGCCTCCAGCAGCAACACCAGCCTCGTGATAAAGAAGGACGACCACACCCTGGTATGGTCGGAGATAGTTCCCCACCCCCGCTGGGAGCTTAAGAACTACTCCGTAATCCGCTCCTATGACCTGAATACTGGCCGTATGCGGACCCTCACCCACCGCACCCGCTGGTTCAACCCCGCCTACTCCCCCGTGGGCGACCGCATGACAGTTACAGAATATGCCCTGGACGGTACCTCGCAGATTGTTGTGCTGGATGCCGACACTATGGATGAAGTATCGCGCATCACTGCTCCCGGCGGCGGTCAGATACACAGCACCGCCTGGGTCGGTGACCGCATCTATGTGGATGCCATTACCGGTGACGGGCAGTGGGGGCTCTACTCCCGCCCGGTGGGAGATGCCGCTGCGCAGTGGAGCGTAGAGATTGAGCCCCAGACCCGCTCCATAGTCAACCTGCAGAGGGCCGGCAACCGCCTGCTGTTTGAAACCGACCTGGACGGCATCGCAAACATTTACTCTTTCAATCCCGCCACCCATCGCGCCCAGAAGCTTACCAACGCGATGTTCGGCGCCGCCTATCCCCATTTTGACGCCGAGACGGGAACGCTCTACTACAGTGACTATAACCATCGCGGCTACGGCCCGGTGAAGACTGCTCGCGCCGACCTCCTCTGGGAGGATGTCCATTTTGACCAGCCTTACCTTTTCAGCGACGCCGACCGCTTCTCTGCCCAGGCCGATACAATGGCCCCTGCCCTCTCCCCTGAGCGTATGGCAGAAATCCGCGCCCGGGTGGATTCCCTCCCGGCCAAACGTTACCACAAAACGTTGCACATGCTGCACTTCCACTCATGGGCTCCCATATATGCCGGTGTGAACCGCATAATGAATATGAGCTACGACCACTACTACCAGCTGGCGGCGCCCGGTGTCACCGTGATGTCGCAGAACCTGCTGGGGACGGCGGTGGCAATTGCAGGAGTCTCATATCACGACAAGCGGGTTGCAGGTCACTTCAACTTCAATTATAGCGGTCTCTGGCCAATATTTGAGATATCGGCCGATTATAACGACCGCCCCCAGCAGAGAATTGTTTATGGCCCCGGAATTGACTCCCCGCTCGATACGACGGCGCTTTCCCGCCCAGCGCTGGAACTCAGCGGGTCGGTATATACCAATATCAATCTCTCAAGCGGAGGGTGGAAAAGGGCCTTTATTCCCCGTTTAGCGGTCAATTTGAACAACGATGAGTATATGACGTGTGATGAGGTGCTCGTTGGTGGTGGCAGTCTTGAGGCGGGGTTGCGTTACTATAGCGTCCTTCCCACTCCAAAAGGGGCGATAATGCCCCGCCTGGGTATCGGTGTGGAGGCCAAGGGCGCTTACGTAATGGGGCCCTATTCAGGGTTCGGGAAGGCGTTGTACGGCTATGTTTACGGCTATGTCCCCGGCTTTACCCAACTGCAGGGGTTCAAGCTCACCGCCAGCGCCCAAAAACGGTTCGACGACGGAGATGCCGGCAGTTATATGCCTAATCTGTCAAAGGTGCCCCGCGGTTGCAAGACTATGCCGCTGAACGACTATTTCAAACTTACCGCAGAGTATGCAATCCCCATCAATATAGACGACTGGCACCCGGTGCCGATACTACTTTACTTGATGCGTATCAACGTGGTACCGTTTGCAGATTATGCGGTTAACCGCGGCCCGGAAGGGGTACAGCAGCTGGCCTCCTTCGGTACCGTCCTCACCCTTCAGGGGCACTTATTCAGGCTCGGTCCGGAGCTTAACGTGGGCGGCCGCTTCAACCGTCATCTTGATTTTGACGGGAAGTGGCGCTTTGGTGTCCAGTTCGTTACCGGGGTCAGTCTGTAGGGCCGAATACAGCCTTCATAAACTCCATCAGCAAGTCGGAGGGTGCGTCTTTCAGCAGCACTGTCTTGTCCTTGTCCAGCATATATACGGAGGGGATTGCCCGTATGTTGTACAGCGGGGTGCCGTTCACTGCAAGCAGGTGGTCGTAGCCGTTGTACCAGTTTGTGGGGTATATGGGCGCGTACTTGATCCACTCGCCCAGGTCTTCATCTGGATATACATTGGCAACGGCGAGCCGCTTGTCGGCAATCAACTGGTCTATGCCGGGGAAACCCTGCAGCATCTCCATAACCTCACGGCAGTTGTTGCAGCCCGGGTTGCTGAAGAAAATCATGGTGTATTCGCTGTCGATGTCGTAAAGATTCATCACCCGGCCGTTTCTCAGGGTGAATGCAAAGTCGGCAGCCTTCTCTCCCAGCCGGTTCAGGCAGTAGCGCGGAAGGTCGCGCTCTGCACGCGCTTTGTCCTCTTCTGTGGCGAGGGAGCTGGTGGCGCGTTTCTCAATCAGGGGTATGCAGTACTCCTCATTGCGCCAGGGGGAGTTGGGATCCTGCAGAATCTTGGAATAGACGCTTGTAACCTTCTCCCAAAGGGTCCCTTCCGGATTCTCCATCTGCATCTTCTCCACTCTGTCCAGGAAGGAGCGGGTAGCGTCCAGTGCCTTCTCCGGAGGCACAGCCCTCAGGTACATGGCGTACTGGCAGAATTGCCCGGTAAAGGCTTCCATGGTAAAACCGCGTACCAGCGAGGTGTCCTGCACGCCGGGGCGGTCTTCGCTAAGGAATTTGTCCCAGAAGTGGGCGGCGATATACTCCATGGCCTGCTGCTGGTCAGAGATCATTGCGGGCAGTTCCGGCATCGTGAAGCGGTTGTCAGCGGGGTTGCCGGCCTGTTTCTTGCCGGAGCCTCCCTTGCAGCCGGCCAGCAGGGTGGCCGCGATCACGGCAAGGATGGCTATATGTTTTATTCTGAGCATAATCTAATAATGTTGCTTATCTCAAATTTCGCGTATACTATTTACTATTCGAGTGACAGGTGGTATGCGAAACTGTTTTACTTATTCGTTCACGGGAGGTTGCGAAAATTATTTCTGCCGGGCGGGGGTACTCTATCCTACCAGCCAGACCATCACATGGCGTTCAAACACCATGTACTCCAGGTCAAACTCCATCTCGGTGCCATCCTTGTGGGTGAAGGTGGCGCTGATTTCGCCCTCGTCGCGGGGGGTGAACTTCTCTATTTCAATCTGCTCCGCAAAATCTACGTCGAGCTGGGACATACGTTTGAATATGGCCTCTTTTGCGCTCCAGATAATGGCCAGTTGCAGCTTGCGGTTGTGATCGCTGAGGTCGTCCCGTTCTTCGTCGGAAAGGACCTTCTTCTCAACGGCAGAGAAGTCGCGGTCAAGCGACTCGATGTCGATGCCCAGAGCTTCGTCGCGGTGGGTGATTATAGCTACAAATCGGTTTGAGTGGGATATGCTTATCTCCTGCGCGGAGTTGTGCAGGAAGGGGCGGCCGTTGTCGTGGTGCCCCAGATAGACCTTGTCGTCAAAAATCTCTCCCAGCAGGGCGCGGACAGCCAGGCGCTCTTTGCGTCGCGCTTCACTGCGAATCATGCTCAGCTCCTCCAGCTCGTTCTTGGGGATTGAGCACATGTCCATAAGCTCCTGCTCCGTTTCGGTAATCTCCCAAACGTATATTGTCGCTTCGCTTTCCAGTTCTTTCTTCAGGTATAATGCCATATAAAAGTTGTTAAGGCCGCATCGTATGGTGCGACTTGTGATTTAGCTTGTAAAAGGGGTTATGACACGTCTTCTCTGCCGCCAGGTAATCGTCGTTACCATCGCCGGCAGGGGACTCTAAAATGCAACTCGGAGGCTTTTCCACGTGTCTTGTTAATAATTCTTAAACTGCAGTTGAGATACGAGGATTCGAACCTCGACAGACAGAACCAAAATCTGTAGTGCTACCATTACACCATATCTCAAGATCGAGCTGCAAAGATATAAACTTTTTACTTCTAAAGAAATAGACGCGGCGAAAAACGTCGCGGTGTGCCGGGCCGGTTACTTGCGGCGGGCCTTGAAGAACCCGGTCATGAGGGTGGAGCATTCGTCGGCCAGGACACCTTTGGTGACTTTGGTGCGGGGGTGAAGCAGGCTGGGGCTGAACAGCGAATAGCCGCGTTTGGGGTCATCGGCGCCATACACAATGCGTGGAATCTGTGCCCAGGCCAGCGCCGCCGCACACATCGGGCACGGCTCCACCGTGACATACAACGTGCAGTCGGTCAGGTACTTCCCTCCCAGATACTCCGTGGCCGCCGTAATCGCCTGCATCTCTGCGTGAGCAGTGGGGTCGTTCAGCGTCTCGGTCAGGTTGTGGGCGCGCGCAATCACCCGCCCCTTGCACACAATCACCGCCCCTATCGGAATCTCATTCCTCTCCCCCGCCGCACGCGCCTGCTCCAGAGCCATCTGCATATAATGGTTATCATCCATATATTGCAAATATAGTGAAAACAGGAATAACAAAAAGGGCCGCTCACTTTTTTGGGCAGCCCTTTTTGTTTTGAAACAGATGGCATTACATCATGCCGTCCATGCCGCCGTTGGGATTGGGCATCATTGCGGGAGCCTTCTCGGGCTTGTCTACAATTGCGCACTCGGTAGCGAGGAACATGCCGGCTACAGAAGCTGCGTTCTCCAGAGCCACGCGGCTTACCTTGGTCGGGTCGATGACGCCGGCTGCAAGCAGGTTCTCATAGGTTTCGGTGCGGGCGTTGAAACCGAAGTCCTTCTTGCCCTCTTTAACTTTCTGGACAACTACGCTGCCCTCCAGGCCTGCGTTGGCAACGATGGTGCGGAGCGGCTCCTCAATTGCGCGTGCAACGATGTTGATACCGGTCTGCTCGTCCTCGTTGTCGCCTTTGAGCTTCTTGAGAGCCTCGGTTGCGCGGATGTAAGCCACGCCGCCGCCGGCAACGATACCCTCTTCAACAGCTGCGCGGGTAGCGTTGAGAGCATCCTCCACGCGGTCTTTCTTCTCTTTCATCTCGACCTCGCTGGCAGCACCTACATAAAGCACTGCCACGCCGCCTGCGAGCTTGCCCAGGCGCTCCTGGAATTTCTCGCGGTCGTAGTCGCTCTTGGTGTTCTCTATCTGGGTGCGGATCTGTGCGGTACGCTGTGCAACGGCCTGTTTGTCGCCGGAACCGCCCACGATGATAGTGGTGTCTTTGTCAATGGATACCTTCTCTGCCTGGCCCAGCATGTCAACGGTAGCGTTCTCAAAGGTGACACCCCGCTCCTCGCTGATAACCTGGCCGCCGGTGAGGATTGCGATATCCTGCAGCATCTCTTTGCGACGGTCGCCAAAGCCCGGAGCCTTGACAGCAGCCACCTTCAGAGTGCCACGCAGCTTGTTTACAACCAGGGTGGTAAGAGCCTCGCCGTCAACATCTTCTGCGATGATGAGCAGTGCGCGTCCCTCGCGTGCAACGGGCTCCAGAAGCGGCATAAGATCTTTCATTGTGGAGATCTTCTTGTCGGTGATCAGGATGTAAGGGTTCTCCAGGACGGACTCCATCTTGTCGGGGTTGGTCATGAAGTAAGCGGAGATGTAACCGCGGTCAAACTGCATACCTTCTACAACCTTAACCTCGGTTTCGGTACCCTTGCCCTCTTCTACGGTAATCACGCCGTCCTTCTTAACTTTGCTCATGGCCTCGGCGATGAGCTTGCCGATATATTCGTCGTTGTTAGCGGAGATGGTGGCAACCTGCTCAATCTTGGAGTAGTCGTCGCCAACGGCCTCGCTCTGTTTGCGCAGGTTAGCTACAACTGCAGCAACGGCCTTGTCGATACCGCGTTTGAGGTCCATGGGGTTGGCACCTGCGGTGACATTCTTCAGACCCACGTTGATGATGGCCTGGGCCAGAACGGTAGCAGTGGTGGTACCGTCACCGGCCTGGTCGTTGGTCTTGGATGCGACCTGCTTAACCATCTGCGCACCCATATTCTGGAAGCGGTCTTCCAGCTCGATCTCCTTGGCTACGGTAACGCCGTCCTTGGTGACCTGCGGAGCACCGAACTTCTTGTCTATGATAACGTTGCGACCTTTGGGACCCAGGGTCACCTTAACTGCATCGGCCAGCGCGTCAGCGCCCTCTTTCATCAGGTTGCGCGCCTCAATGTTGAATTTTATATCTTTTGCCATAATATACTGATTTTAAAGGTTATTCAATAACTGCAATGACATCGCTCTGACGCATGATCAGATAATCTTTACCCTCGAAAGAAACTTCGCTGCCGGAATATTTGCCGTACATTACCTTGTCGCCCGGCTTGAGCTCCATAGGCTCGTCTTTCTTGCCGCTGCCAACTGCGATAATGACACCCTGCTGGGGTTTTTCCTTTGCGGAATCGGGGATGAAAAGTCCGCTTGCGGTTTTGGTCTCGGCCTCTTGTGCTTCAACCAACACTCTGTCTGCTAATGGTTTAATCATGATTTTAAATATTTATTATTGTTACAAATTTCTTTTGCAGTGAGTTGATTAGACAAAATGAGTGCCACCGCACGCCAAATGACAAAATGTCACACAGGTAGCGGTGGCAAACATCATGCGCTGCGCGTTGTGGCTGGCTATGAGGCCATAGCCGCCTCCACGTCTTCTACAGTTATGGGGAGGCGCTTCTGCCCCAGCCTGCGGCAGCCGGAAGCGGTAATCAGGATATCGTCTTCCAGACGGATTCCGCCAAAGTCGTAATAGCCCTCCAGGGCGGCGTAGTTTATAAAGTCGGCAAACTTGCCCTCCGCCTTCCACTGCTCTATCAGCGCGGGGATGAAGTAGATACCCGGTTCGTCGGTAATAACGTGGCCGGGGACCAGTTTGCGGGCCATACGCAGCGAGCCCAGCCCCAGCTGTTTTGCACGCTCCTGACCGGGGTCGTAGCCAACATAGTTCTCGCCCAGGTTCTCCATGTCGTGCACGTCCAGACCCATGTTGTGCCCCAGTCCGTGCGGCATGAACAGCCCCTGCACGCCCAGCGCGAGAGCCTCGTCTATGTCGCCCTTAACCAGGCCCACGTTCTTGAGTCCCTGTAGCATCAGCCGGCCGGCCGCCAGGTGCACCTCGCGATAGGTGATGCCGGGGCGCGCCATCTCCGCAGCGAACGAGTTGGCGGTGGAGACTATAGTATAGATATCCTTCTGGCGGCTGTCAAACTTTCCGCCGACAGGCAGTGTGCGGGTAAAGTCGCTGCAGTAATGGCTGGCAATCTCTGCCCCGGCGTCAATCACACACAGCTTGCCGACCTCCAGCACCTTGTCGTGCAGATGGTTATGCAGCGTCTCCCCGTGTTGCGAGAGGATGGTCGGGAAAGATGTCATGTAGCCGCCGCTTATTACCACGCCCTCCATGGCGCCGACCACCTCTTGCTCTATCATGCCGGGCTTCATCAGTGTCATGGCGGTGTAATGCATGGCGTAGCCCAGGTCGCAGGCGCGGTCGATCTCTGCAATCTCGCACGGCTCCTTAATGAGGCGCTGCGCCACGATGGCCTTGATAAACTCCACGCTCGCTTCTTTGTTCACCGCAGCGGGTTGCGTTCCAAGGATGTCGGCCAGCAGTATCATATTGTCGGCACGGTATTGCGGGATGTAATGTACGGTGCGACCCTTTGCAATGGCATCCGCCACAAAGGCGTTCAGGCGGGCAAACGGGTAGGTCTTCCCCACCCCGACCTCAGCGGCCTGGTCTGCGATGCTCTTCTGCGGTCCCATCCAGATGATGTCGTCTATATCCACATCGTCGCCAAAAATTATCTCGCCGCCGCAGTCGATGTCTATTGCCGCGGCAAGGTGCGGCAGATCCAGTCCGAAATAATACAGGAAAGTGCTGTCCTGCCGGAAAATATAGGTATTGTCGGGATAGTTGGACGGAGATTCGTTGTTACCCAGGAAAACAAGTATGCCGCTTTCAACACTGCTTGCGAGCTTTTTGCGGCGTGCAATATAAGTTTCTTTGCTGAACATGGCGTTTTAGAAAATACACCCAAATATATTAAATTTGTTGCAGAAACCAGATTATGATACTTACCCCAAACGCCAAGATAAATGTAGGTCTGGATGTCGTACGCCGCCGTGCAGACGGCTATCATGATATTGAGACGCTGTTTGTGCCGGTGCCTGATGTGCGCGATGTCCTGGAGGTTGTGAAAGCCGACGAAGCCGGCATGACCTGCTACGGCACACCTTGCGATGTGCCCGTTGAAAAAAACCTCTGTTTCAAGGCGTTCCGGCTGATGCAGAAGAATTTCGGCATAGGCGATGTTCATATATATTTATATAAAAATATACCGATGGGCGCTGGACTCGGGGGTGGCAGCAGCGATGCGGCGTTCACACTGATTGCCCTTAATGCAGTGTTCTCACTTGGCCTGTCGCACGAGCGGCTTGCGGAGATTGCCGCAGAACTTGGCAGCGACTGTCCGTTCTTTATTTACAACCGTCCGATGTTTGCCAGCGGCCGGGGTGAAATCTTGGAACCCTTTGACATAGACCTCTCCCCCTATCGAATTGAAGTTGTTACTCCGGGTATCCACATTTCTACGGCGGAGGCTTATGCCGGGGTTGATGCAATCAAGTTTCCCGGAGTGCCCGGCGCTGATGGCGCCGGGAATGCCCAGTCTGATCATAGGTCAGATTCTTCAGACCTGAAGACCAAACTTTCCCTCGGCATCACAAACTGGCGCGAGAATGTCGTAAATGACTTCGAAGCCTACGCCTTTGCCAAATATCCGATTCTCGCGGACATAAAAAATGACCTATATCGGCGCGGTGCAATATACGCTTCAATGACCGGCAGCGGCAGCGCGCTATACGGCATCTTCCAAGTATAGTAGGACACACAAGGTTTACAAGGAGTATAGCATTTCGCGATTTGTGAAATGTGCCGATTTTATATCTTTATATAAAACCATATTTCTATACTTATATTTTGTTATATAAATATTTTTCTATATATTTGTATAACTAACTGAGATAAAGAAATATGGGAAAGATTGTATGTTTTGCAAACAACAAAGGTGGCGTTGGTAAAACGACTACCGCCGTGGCTCTGGGATATGCATGGGCCCGTATGGGAAAGAAGGTTTTGTTCGTGGATCTGGATTCGCAGGCCAACCTGACGGCAATGGTAAGTCCCCTCGCCCCGGACGAGCACGAAGCCAGTATCCGGGATGCTTTTTTGGACAAGAATCAGTTTAAAATCGAGCATGCCGCAGATCATGTTGATTTGCTTCCGTCGGAACTGTCGCTCTCTAACTTTGACCGCGACACTGCTTCTGTAACTGGGCGTGAGTATCTGCTGCTGGACTTGCTGAAGCCTGTAAAGAATAAATACGACTTTATAATAATAGACTGCCCTCCGGCACTTGGCCTTATTACCTATAATGCACTTATAGCATCTGACAATCTTGTTATGGTGGCTACTCCTGACGGTTTAGCTTACCAGGGTATGGTTATGGTTGCAAACTTGTATGCCGATGTAAAGTCAAATCCCCGCCTGAACCCGGATTTGACTCTCTCTGGCGTCATCATTTCCAAATATGAGCGTAATAAGCTCAGCGATATGTATGTAGAAAAGATTAAAGCTGAGATGGGAGAGGCCTTTATTGAACCGGTTCTCAGCAAAGCCACAAAGGTGGCGCAGGCCGGCTCTTTTAACCAGAACATTTATGAATATGACCCTTCCGGAAAGGTAACGAAACAATATCTGGAGATTGCAAAAATCCTCGGCAAACGTATTTCTGGACGCAAATTATAGAAATATATAAAAATAGTATCATATAAAAACATAAAAATATATTTATAGATATGGCAAAGAAATCAGATCCGTTTGACAAGTTCAGAGAGGCTACACTTGGTTCGTCCGCAACCTTAAGCGGAGCTTTAGGTAACGCTGCTACGCGTGTGGCTAAACCCGCCCCCGTTGAGGTACCCGCTCCAGCGGCAGCAAAAGTCTCAAAGAATGCGAACAGAAAACTTGTGAGTTTCCATATAGATAATGCAGTGTTTCTTAAGCTAGGACAGCTGAAGTTTGAGACCGGGACAAAGTATGATGAGTTATATAATGAAGCCATAGTGGATCTTCTCAAAAAGTATCATAAACTTTAACACATATTTATAGAAATATATAAAAATATTTTTATAAGCCCCTGTCTGTCAGGGCTGCAAATAATATAAATATTAACAAGAAATCGGAAATCCCATTGATATGAAACTAACAAATATACTGTGCGCCATCGCCTTTTGCATAATCCTCCCGCTTGCCTGCTGCTGTGGCAAGCCTGCTCCGGATAATCCCAACGACAAAGATGACCCGACCCCTCCGGTAAACCAGAAAGAGTATGTTGAGGCTGCCGAGATGCCGATACTTGCGTGGTATAGCATACCCCCCGCCTATGCAACCCTGGACCGTTATAAGGAACTCAAGAACGCAGGTTTCACCATAAACTTTTCTCACATCTATTCCCTCAAAGATGCGCTCCAGTCTCTTGATTTGGCACAGCAGGCGGGAATAAAGGTAATGTTCATGTGTCCTGAATTGGAAACCGACACGGAGAACGTGGTGAATCAGGTCAAGAATCACCCCGCGTTATGCGGTTATTTTCTGCGCGACGAGCCCAACAATGCCGCCCTTCCTAATCTGGCAGCATGGGCTGACCGCATAAGGGCAGCGGACCCCAACCATGAGATATACCTCAACCTTTTCCCCAATTATGTGGATGATGAGACCTTGGGTTCTACTTATGAAGAACACGTTAAGCTTTTCACAAAGACAGTCAAGACCACCATGCTCTCTTTTGACCATTACCCAGTGATGGAAGGCGGCATTGTACGCAACGGCTGGTGGGCCAATTTAGAGGTAATATCCCGCGAAGCTGCTGCGGCTGGCCTTCCGATGTGGGCTTTCGCCCTCTCCACGGCGCATAAACCTTATCCGGTCGCCACTCTGGCGTCGCTAAGGCTTCAACTATACACCGACCTTGCCTACGGCGCCCAGTGCCTGCAATATTTCACCTATTGGTGTCCCACCCCCGGCACTTGGGACTTTCATGACGCGCCCATTGCAGAGGATGGAACAAAAACCGCCGTTTACGACATTGTGAAGTCTATGAACAAGGAGATACAGGCTCGCGCTGGGATATTTGTAGGGTGTAAGGTTAACAAGGTTTATCACACCGGCAGTGAGATTCCCTACGGTGTAACTGAACTCCCCAGTCCGCTTCCGGAACCGCTCAAGAGTCTTGACACCAAGGGCGGAGAAACATTGGTTTCGTTCATCGAAAAAGGTGATTATCAATATATAATGTTGGTGAACCACTCGCACGTGCTCGAATTCGATTACAGCATCTCCTTTACCAAAGACGTCGCGCAGGTTTATGCAGACGGCTCCATTGTCAATATTCCCGGCCGTAACGCCAACCGGCACCTGGACCCGGGCGACTGCGCTATCTTCCGGCTGAAGAAATAAGTGACGGCCACAGTACTTGGCTGTCAGTCAAAATATTCATCGAAGGTAAATTCTTCTGGCTGAATGATCAGGCTGTCGGGAATATTTAGCGGCCGACGGGCAGGGTGGAAGTCTTTTCTGGGTGGATCGCTGATTATGACTTTGCCTTTTGGATTCCAGTTGCGGTATGCGTTCTGCATGAGATTGTCGTTCAAATGGAAGGGTTCAGAGATGGTTCTGTTGTCAAGGGAATGCCTGAACAGCCACTCGTAGGTTTCAGGAAGATAAAAGATGCGTGCAAGGGCCCCATGGTCGTAGTTCTGCATCCAGTCATAATAGAGCAGGGGTGTATCTCCAAATTTGTGCATATTATTGACAACCGCTTTTGACTGGGATATGCTTACATGCTGGTCTTCAGTGCCATGAATTATCCACAAGGGGACGCGTCTGAGACCGTCGCAGGAGACCAGTGTAGTGCCGCCGCACAAACCCATCGCTGCAGCAACTTTGTCGGGATAGGTTCCGGCATAATCTAACGTACCGTAGCCGCCAAGGCTCATCCCCAGTATGTAAACCCGGTTGCGGTCACCATTGAACCGCTCCATGACCCATTCCAAAACGTTATCCACTTTTCGCGGAACCCAGGCGGAACCCGGGTTCTGGGGGGCGATTACAAGCGCCGGGATGTCCCGCCCGCGTTTGATGGCATCCAGAGGGCCGTATCGTAGAACCCGGTATAAATCTTTGCCGCAGAGACTGCGTCCGTGGAGGAAAATGAGCACGGGCAGGTCGGTGGACAGTGTGTCGTATCCGGCCGGGACGGAGAGCCAGAAATTGTAGCCGTCGGGCACCGAATCGCGGTATGCGATAAATTCCTGGGCGCGTGCAGAAACACTCCCAAAGGCAAACAACAGTATAAGAATTGCCAGAAAACGTCTCATCCTACAGCTCCTTCAGCGGCAGTTCGGCGCCGTCGGGGGTGACCAGGACGGCTCCGGCGTCGGCATGGCAGAGGTGACCGATTACATCAAAGGTCTGGATCTCTTTGTGGAAGGCCTCGAACTGGTCTATCGGGAGGGTGAATATAACCCGGTAGTCGTCGCCGCCGTTGATTGCGGCGGTCACGGCGTCGATGCCTATCTCGTCGGCCAAGGCAAAGGTTTCGGAGGCGATGGGGATGAGGTCCAGGTAGATTTTGGCGCCGAATCCGGTGCGGGAGCAGAGCGTGTGCACGGCATCGGCAAGGCCGCGGGAATCGAATACGCCGGCAGAGGGGTAGAAGCCGCCGCGGACAAACCGGTCAATAGTGCCTGCCGGAATCTCCGGGCAGAGATATTGGCTCAGCAGGTATTTGTATTTGGAGAGGTCGGGCTGTTTGGCGTTGGCCTCTCCGGCTGCAAGAAATGCCCCTTTCTCGCGCTCCAGCACGTGCTGGCCCATGTAGGCCGCGCCCACATTGCCGCTCAGGCATATCAAATCCATGTTGGCCGGAGCCGGACGGGATGAAGCCATTTTGCGGGTCTGTGTGCCGGTGGCGACCAGGCTGATTTGCAGACCGTTGATGGATGGCGCCAGTTGCAGGTGCAGCGCCTTCAGGGAATGCTCTTTAGCGGCAGCGAGCACCCCGCTCCAGAAATCGGCGATATCTTCAAACGCAAAGTGCGACGATACGCCCAGCACCATGCTCAGCGCCTTTGGCCTGTAGAAAGCGGCGTAGATATCTCCCAGCGCATTCACTACGGCCTTGTAACCTAGGTGTTTGAGCGGATGGTAAACGAGGTCGAAATCGACCCCCTGCATCATCATTTTGTGGGTGGCGATGCCTTCAGAAAGGTCAATCGGGTCGATGTTGGTGAATCCGGAGCCCTCGAAGAGGCGCTTGATGGCCTGCTCGCGGCCGATTTCTGAGAATTCTGTGCGCTTGGTGTTCTGCTCTTCCATATTGCAAAAGTAATGATAAAATGGCTAACTTTGTCCCTATATGGCAGAAAAAGAGGACATACTCTCCGGCCTTGCAAATGCCGAATACTCAGAGGGGTTCACTACCGATATCGAGCAGGAGTTCTTCCCGAAAGGGCTGAATGAGGATATCGTGCGTGCCATCTCAGAGCGCAAAAACGAGCCCGCCTGGATGCTGGAGTTCCGTCTGAATGCCTTTCGCAAGTGGCAGGCTATGGAGATGCCCTCCTGGGGCCATCTGACCATCCCGCCCATCGACTTTCAGGACATCATCTATTTTGCTGCCCCAAAGCCGCCCAAAAAGCGCGAGGAGGTTGATCCGGAGCTGGTGAAAACCTTTGACAAGCTGGGTATTCCGCTGCACGAGCGCGATGCCCTGAGCGGAGTGGCGGTGGATGCCGTGTTCGATTCGGTCTCTGTAAAAACCACTTTCCAGAAGACTCTGGCTGAGAAGGGGATCATTTTCTGCCCGTTCTCCGAGGCGGTACAGAATCATCCGGAGCTGGTGCGCAAATACCTGGCAAAGGTGGTGCCCCCGGGCGACAATTACTTTGCCGCCCTAAACAGCGCGGTGTTCAGCGACGGCTCTTTCTGCTATATCCCCAAAGGGGTCCGCTGCCCGATGGAACTCTCCAGTTACTTCCGCATCAATGCGCGCAACATCGGACAGTTTGAGCGGACGCTGATTGTGGCTGACGAGGGCTCTTATGTGAGCTATCTGGAGGGGTGCACGGCCCCTATGCGTGATGAAAACCAGTTGCATGCGGCAATAGTGGAAATCATTGTGGAGAAGGACGCCGAGGTGAAGTACTCCACCGTGCAGAACTGGTATCCGGGTGACAAGCAGGGCAGGGGAGGCATCTTTAATTTTGTGACCAAGCGCGGCCTGTGCCGCGGAGAAAACAGCCGCCTTTTCTGGACGCAGGTAGAGACGGGCAGCGCCATCACCTGGAAATATCCCAGCACCATCTTGCGCGGCGACGGCAGCCTCTCGGAATTCTATTCCGTGGCGCTGACCAACAACTATCAGCAGGCCGACACCGGCACCAAGATGGTACACATAGGCAAGAATACCGTAAGCCGCATCGTGAGCAAGGGCATCAGTGCGGGCCAGAGCCAGAACAGCTACCGCGGCCTGGTGAAGGTTGCCGCAGGCGCAAGCGGCGTGCGCAACCATTCGCAGTGCGACTCGCTGCTGATTGGCGACAAATGCGGCGCGCACACCTTCCCGGTGATTGAGTGCGCCAATGGCGGGGCGATTTTGGAGCATGAGGCGACAACCTCTAAAATAAGTGACGAACAGTTGTTCTACCTGCGCCAGCGCGGCATCAGCGAAGAGGATGCGGTGGCGCTGATTGTGGGCGGATATGCCTCCGACGTGCTCAAGCGGCTCCCCATGGAGTTTGCCATAGAGGCCCGCCGGCTGTTAAGTGTTAACCTAGAGGGTAGTGTAGGATAATGGATTGGATCAATTATACATTGTTTAACCTCGGTGGCACGCCTGTGCCGCTGATAGATTTGATATCGTCTGTACTGGGGCTGACCTGCGTTTTTCTTGCGGGCCGCAACTCCAAGTACAACTTCTGGGTGGGCTACCTCTATACGGCGGCGCTTTTCCTGTTGTTCTGGAACAAGAACCTGTACGCTTCGCTGTTTCTGCAGCCCATCTCGCTGACAATCAACATAATCGGTCACTGGCGCTGGACCCATCCCAGGAAGGAGGAGGAGAGCAGCAAGGGCGATTTGAAGGTGACACAGCTCACCGCCCAGCAGCGCGTTTTGAGCGCTGTGGTGGTGCTGCTGCTTTCGGCCGCCTGGGGCTGGCTGCTCAACACGGTGCTGCCCAACGATCCGCATCCGTATCTCGACACCATTGTCACGGTGCTGATACTCTACGCACAGTTGCTCTCTGCTCTCAAGAAGTGGGACTGCTGGATTGTATGGCTGCTGGTGAACATCACCCAGATTATCCTGCATGTCTCTGTGGGCCATGTGTTCATGCCAATTGTCTGCGGGCTCTATCTGGTCAACGGCATATGGTCGCTGGTGAGCTGGCGGAAACTGTATAATAAGGAAAACAAATAACGTATGATTGATATATTACTGGAAGTCAAAAATCTGCACGCCAACGCGGGCGACCGCGAGATACTCAGGGGGATTAACCTGAGCGTGGGTCGCGGCGAGGTGCATGCTATCATGGGCCCCAACGGAGCCGGTAAAAGTACGCTCTCGGGCGTGCTGGCAGGCAAACCGGGCTATGAAATCACCGCCGGCGAGGTGACATTTGACGGCTCCCCGCTGCTGGAGATGTCGCCGGAAGAGCGCTCCTGGGCGGGTATTTTCCTCGGGTTCCAGTATCCGACCGAGATCCCCGGCGTGACCAATACAATGATGCTCAAAAGTGCGTTGGCGGCTCATCGCAAGGCAAAGGGGCTGGGCGAACTCTCCGGTGCGGATTTCCTTAAACTGGTTAACAGCAAACTCTCGCTGGTCGGGATGGACCGCAGTTTTCTCTCCCGCGGAGTGAATGTAGGTTTTTCCGGGGGCGAAAAAAAGCGCAACGAGGTGCTGCAAATGGCCGTCCTGGAGCCGCAGTTGGCAATTCTGGACGAGACCGACAGCGGTCTGGATGTGGACGCGCTGAGGATTGTGGGAGAAGGGGTGAACAGTCTGCGCACAAAGGAAAACGCCTTTATTGTGATAACTCATTATCAGCGCCTGCTCAGTTATATTGTGCCCGATGTGATACATGTTTTGTATAACGGACGGATAATACTCACCGGCGGCCGCGAGCTGGCTCTTGAAATCGAAGCAAAAGGATACGATTGGATTATCAGGGAAAATGGATAGATTAACCATCGGCAAGGGTATCACCAGGAGCGAAACACTCCTTCTAAGGGGCGGCGAAAGTCGCGCCTGGGACATCACTGTCTGCAGCGGAGCGTCGCTTTCCCTGGTGATAATTGCGCTGCCGGGTGGGGTGGGTAAGATAGATTGCGACATTGCCGTGCAATTTGAAGGGGAGGGGGGTGAGTGCCAGCTTAAAGGTCTGTATCTGGCAGGAGGCTCATCCAACGTCAATATCAAGGTTAACATTGTGCATAACTGGCCAAACTGCATCAGCCGCCAGCTGTTCAAAGGGATTGTGGCAGAGCGGGCGCGCACACTCTTCTTTGGCCTGATAATGGTGCCAGAAAAGTGCATCGGCACCGAGGCTTATCAGGAGAACCACAACCTGCTGCTCTCCGACGAATGCATCGCGCAGAGCCTGCCGCAGCTGGAGATTTATGCGGATGATGTAAAGTGCAGCCACGGCGCCACCTTTGGCCGCCTGGGCGACGAAGAGCTTTTTTATATGCGCAGCCGCGGCATTCCTCTGGATGAGGCTCGCCGCCTTCAGATGGTGGCATTTGCCGGCGAAGTGCTTGAAGGATTGCCAGAAGAGACTGTGTCAGAGGCGCTAACCGCTCTTGAAATGTTGGTATAATTTTATAGAAAAATATATTTTATCATGAAAACAACCGGTATTAACAGTGTTCTGGCGCTGGGTTTGGCGCTGGCTATAATGATGATTATGCCTGCCTGCAAGGGTGGCAGTAAAAAGGCTCAGGAGGCAGCCCCCGAAGAGGCAACGGCTGTCGCCGGGGTAGAGACCAAAGATTTTACCGTGAATGGCGTCACCTTCAAGATGGTAAAGGTTGAGGGCGGCACTTTCACCATGGGCGCAACCCCGGAGCAGGGGACTGAGGCCCAGATGAATGAGAAGCCGGCTCACGAAGTCACCGTCGGAGATTTCTGGATTGGACAGACAGAGGTCACCCAGGAGCTTTGGCAGGCCGTTACAGACTATAACCCCTCTTACACCCGTTGGCCTCAATGTCCCGTGGACAAGGTCAGCTGGCAGGAGTGCAAGAGCTTTGTAGAGTCGCTGGAGGAGCTCACCGGCCTTAAGTTCCGCCTCCCTACCGAGGCAGAATGGGAGTATGCAGCCCGCGGCGGCAAATTGAGCAAAGGCTTCAAATATGCCGGCAGCGACAATCTGGAAGAGGTTGCCTGGTATGTGGCCAATGCAGAAGAAAAATCGCATCCCGTGGCCAGCAAGAAACCCAACGAGCTTGGTCTTTACGATATGAGCGGCAATGTGTACGAGTGGTGCGAAGACAAGTATCTGATGTATGACGGCTCCGAGCCCCAGTATTCCCAAAAGATGCTCAAGAGCGACAAGAAGCGGGAATTCCACATTGAGCGCGGCGGCTGCTGGAACTACGGCCCCACTATGTGCCGCAACACCTACCGCCACGCCGGCAACTATACCCATATGTACGCCTACGACGGCCTCCGTCTGGCGCTTACTTCAACCGAAGGAGCCGCAAAATAGCATCGATCATTATAAACTTTTTCGAGATATGTCTTTTATTCACGATGACTTCTTGTTGCAGGGTGCTTCAGCGCGTAAACTATTTCACGAACACGCTGAACATATGCCCATCATAGATTATCACTGCCACCTTTCGCCCAAAGAGATAGCGGAAAACATACAGTTTCGTGACATAACCGAGCTGTGGCTGGGTGGCGACCACTATAAGTGGCGCGCCATGCGGGGCAACGGCATCCCGGAAGAGTATATCACCGGCCACGCCAAGTCGGCTTGGGAGAAGTTTGAGAAGTGGGCGGAGACGGTGCCGTACACTATGCGCAACCCGTTGTACCACTGGACGCATCTCGAACTCAAGCGGGTGTTCGGGATAGATAAGTTGCTGAGCCCCAAGACGGCCCGGGAAATTTTTGAAGAATGCAATGAAAAACTCGCCACAGAAGATTTTCGCGGCCAGGCGCTGATACGCAAGTTCAACGTGGATACGGTTTGCACCACCGACGACCCTGCCGACGACCTCTGCTGGCACAAAAAGATTGCAGCGAAGCCTTTCGGGGTGAAGGTGCTGCCTGCCTGGCGGCCCGACAAGGCAATGGCTATAGAAGACCCCAAGGCCTTCAAGGCTTATCTGAAACGCCTGGAAGAGATATATGACAAGGAGATTGATTCTTACGCAGATCTGTGCGAAGTGCTGCAGCGGCGTCACGATTACTTCGACTCGATGGGCTGCAAGCTCTCTGACCACGGTCTGGATACCTTCTACGCCGCCGATTACACCGAGCTGGAGATAGAAATCATCTTCAAGAAAGTGCTGCTTGGCAAAGCGCCGAACCCCAGGGAGATTGAGAAGTACCGCAGCGCGTTCCTGTATGATCAGGCGGTGATGGATGCCACGGCGGGCTGGGCGCAGCAATACCATGTGGGTCCTATCCGCAACAACAACAGTAAAATGTTTGAGAAGATAGGCCCCGACACAGGTTTTGATGCTATTGACGACAAGCCGGTTGCGGCCGCTGGCCACAGGTTTTTCGACCGGTTGGAACGTGAGGGCAAGTTAGCCAGGACAATTCTCTACTGTCTGAATCCGAAGGACAACGAGGTAATGACCGCTATGGCTTATACCTTCAACGATGGCTCTTTCCCCGGAAAGATGCAATTCGGCAGCGGCTGGTGGTTCCTTGACCAGGAAGATGGAATACGCAAGCAGCTCAATGTGCTCTCTAACCTCGGCCTGCTGAGCCGGTTTGTGGGGATGCTTACCGACAGTCGCAGCATGATAAGTTATCCTCGTCACGAGTATTTCCGCCGTATTTTGTGCGATACCCTTGGCGCCGACATCGAAAGCGGCCGCCTGCCGGCATCCGAGCTGGATTTTATTGGCAAAATGGTAGAGGATATCAGTTACAATAACGCCAAGAATTATTTTGACTTTTGAGCGATATGACAACAAACCAGAAACTCATGACCAATTGGCGATGGTGGATATGCAGTCTGCTGTTTGTGGCGACTACTGTCAACTATCTGGACCGCCAGGTGCTTTCGCTTACATACGAGGAGTTTATCAAGCCCGAGTTCCACTGGACTGATGCAGATTATGGCTTGATAACCAGCTTCTTCTCCATTTTTTATGCCGTGTGCTGCCTGTTTGCGGGCAAGTTTGTGGACTGGATGGGGACCAAGAGGGGATATCTGATTGCCATAGGTGTATGGAGCGCCGGCGCCTGCCTGCATGCGCTCTGCGGCTGGGCGACTGCATCAATCGCTGGCCTGGGCAGCGTGGCGGCCATGCGTGCGGTTGAGGTCGGCAGCAACGCCGCACTTGCGGTCTCCACCACATCGGTGTTCCTGTTTCTGCTGTGTCGCGGCATACTGGCGCTGGGCGAGGCGGGCAACTTTCCCGCCGCCATCAAGGTCACTGCGGAGTATTTTCCCAAGAAGGTCCGTGCTTTCGCTACATCCATCTTCAACGCCGGAGCCTCTGTGGGCGCCCTTGCCGCGCCTCTGTTGATACCGCCTCTGGCCGTGAAGCTGGGGTGGGAGATGGCTTTCATCATCATAGGCGCCCTGGGTTTCATCTGGATGTTCTTCTGGGTATTCATGTACGACAAGCCGGAGAAGAGCAGGCGGGTCAATGCGGCCGAGCTTGAGTACATACGCCAGGATGAAGAGGGAGAAGGCAGGCCAACGCCGGTCGAGGCGGAGAGTGAGCCGGTCGTGACAGAGAAAAAGCCGGCCATGGCGGAGAAAGGTGCAGTATCGGTAAAGCCGGCGAAAGTGGCAGAACCGTCCGTCGCAGAAGACGCGCCGGACAAGCGCTTCGCGATGCTCCCGTTCTCATGGGTGTTCATCGTAGTAGGTATGTGCGCCCTTTTGGGATCGTTCTTTATCAAGTCCCTGCTTTGGAGCACCGTAGTGCTGCTGATTGCCATTTTGATACTGAATATCCCATTTGTTCGTTGCTATAAGTACCGGCAGACCTGGTCGTTCTTCTTTGGCAAGTTCTTTACCGACGGAGTGTGGTGGTTTTTCCTGTTCTGGGCGCCGAGCTACTTCAGCAACCAGTTCCATGCTCCCGCTACAAGCGGCCTGGGTCAGGCGCTGATCTTCACATTGTACCTGATAGTGACGGTTGTCTCCATCGGTGGCGGCTATCTCCCCAAGATATTCGTGGACAAGAAGGGGATGAACCCGTATGCCGGACGTATGCTGGCGATGCTGATATTCGCTTTCTTCCCGCTGGCGTCGCTGTTTGCGCAGCCGCTTGGCGTGCATTTCAATTCGCCGTGGTGGCCCGCAGTGCTGATTGGCCTGGCTGCTGCCGGACATCAGGCATGGAGCGCCAACCTCTTCTCTACCGTGGGAGACATGTTCCCCAAAAAGGCCATCGCCACCATCACCGGAATCGGCGCAATGGCAGGAGGTATCGGGTCTATGTTTGTACAGAGGATTGCAGGCAACCTGTTCACTTACGCAGAAAATGCGGGCGAGGCGTTCGCATTCATGGGCTTTTACGGCAAACCGGCGGGCTATTTTGTGATGTTCTGCTTCTGCGGCATCGCCTACCTGCTGGCCTGGCTGCTGATGAAAGCCCTGGTGCCCAGATATAAGCCTATACAGCCTTAGCTGTTACGAGCTGTCCCGCAGTGAACGTCAATTCGTCGGCCGCAGTGTTAAGTCTGCAAGCTAAATCTTTGAGAACCTCGCTCAGTTGAATAAGTTCTTCTGAAGAAAAATCTACAAAGCCACCCGTCCCGTCCCGGTTGTCCAGTTTATGGTACAGCCATGAGGGAGATTTCCCCATACTACGAGCGATATGCGAAAAATTAATGTCTGAAATAACTGGTCTAAGTGTATTCTTTGCTTCTGTTGCCATTCAGCCGCTTTTTCATTAAACTGTTTTTTTGTCATATCTCCAATAGCACAAACTTAATACAAAATTTCGTATCCGCCAAATGCAAGTAATGAGCAGTGCGGTTCCTATACAAAGAAAGGCATAGTAAATGAAATAGCCAAGCTTTTTTAGTGCCTGGCTATCAAGTATTTCTGTTTGTGAAAAAAGTATTTCTGTTTGTGAAGAAATAAAGGAAAGTATATAAAAATAAAAAAGTGACGCAATTTGCGTTACCTTTGCAGTTTAGACTAAAAGAAGACAGCATCAGATGAAAAATTTTGTAGAAGAACTCAAGTGGCGTGGTATGATCCAGGACATTATGCCCGGGACAGAAGAGAAACTTATGGAAGGCCCCCAGTCGGCATACGTGGGCATTGACCCTACCGCCGACAGCCTGCATATCGGCCATCTGGTGAGCGTGATGATACTCAAACACTTCCAGAACTGCGGCCACAAGCCGTTCGCCCTGGTGGGCGGCGCTACCGGCATGATTGGCGACCCCTCTATGAAGAGCGCGGAGCGCAACCTGCTGGACGAAGCCACCCTGCAGCATAACGTGACATGCCTCAAGGAGCAGCTGGCCCGCTTCTTGGACTTTGACAGCGACGCCCCCAACAAGGCGGAACTGGTAAACAACTACGACTGGATGAAGGATTACTCTTTCATCAACTTTATCCGGGACATCGGCAAGCATATCACCGTGAACTATATGATGGCGAAGGACTCTGTGAAGA
>JAGABI010000064.1 GCA_017614715.1 Bacteroidales bacterium
GAAAATGAAAGAGCCGATGGGTTTGCCCGGGTCGCGGAGTCCGGCCCGGTTGCGCTGGATGGCCTTTACAACAGCATCGACTGCATCGTCCTGGCCAATGATGAGCTTCTTGAGTTTGGTCGCCATATTGACCAGCTTCTCCCCTTCACTCTCGCTGACGCGGTGGACCGGAATGTTGGTCATCATAGAAACGACGGTGGCGATATTGCCCTCAGTAATCACTATGGGATCCGGGTTCTGGGGGCGGGACTGGCTCTCCGTCAACTCCAGCAGCGACTCCTCCTTCTCCTTCAGGAGAGCCGCCTGACGGAAGTCACCGGCATTGGCTGCCAGGCGCTTCTGCTCCCGGATATCTTCCAATTCAGCCACGGCATCTGCCGGCTGTTCTTTAAGGAAATCCAGATTAGCGTTGCAGCGGGCGCCCGCCTCGTCCATCACATCGATAGCCTTGTCGGGCTGCATCCTGTCGGTTATATAGCGGCTTGAGAGCGAAACACACGCCTTAAGAGCCGCGTCGGTATAAGTGACATTATGATGATTCTCATATTTGGGCTTGAGTGCCTGCAGGATTGCCAGCGTCTGCTCAAAGTCAGTGGGTTCCACCAGAATCTTCTGGAAGCGGCGCTCCAGGGCTCCGTCTTTCTCAATCACCTGCCGATATTCATCAAGGGTTGTGGCGCCAATGCACTGGATTTCGCCCCGCGCGAGTGCCGGCTTAAGCAGGTTGGCCGCATCCAGGCTGCCCGCCTGGGCCCCGGCGCCCACCAAAGTATGCAGCTCATCAATAAAGATGATGGTGTCCTCGCTTGCCTTGAGTTCCTCCACAATTCCGCGCATACGCTCCTCAAACTGGCCGCGATATTTGGTACCAGCCACCACGCTGCCCATATCTATGGTGAGCAGTCGCTTGTGCTGCAGTGCCTGGGGAACCTCACGGTTTACTATCCGCTGTGCAAGCCCCTCAACGATTGCGCTCTTGCCCACACCGGCCTCGCCCACCAGAACCGGGTTGTTTTTCTTGCGGCGGACAAGGACCTGTAGCAGGCGCTCTATCTCTTTGGAACGGCCAACTACCGGATCAAGCTTGCCGGAGGCGGCAGCGGCAGTAAGGTCTGTGCCGAACTTGTCCAGGTTGGGAGTCTTGATATCCTTTGGCTTCTGCTCCTTCATCGGTTTGGGGTTGATCTTGAACTCCGGAATCGGGCCGGGAGCATCTTCTGTCGGGAGGATCTCCTCCTCTCTCTCTTTCAAAAGATCCTCCAGCGACCTGCTTTTAGATGCGCCGGAAGATTTTGTTTTAATATACTCGCGCAACGATTCGTACGTAATCCCGCTGCGGGCCAGAATTGGCGCCACAGTGGTACCGGTATCCTTGAGCACAGCCAGCAGCACCACTTCCAGTGTAGGTGAAAAAGTGAGGAGCTGCGATATCTCCAGCGATACGTTTTTGTAAAAATCGTCTATATCTGTAGAGAACTTTATATCTTTTGACTCGTCGTACGGAATTGACTGCGACTCTTTGAGAACGCTCTCAATCTCTGCGCGGACCATCGCCTTATCAGCACCCAGGGCATCCAGAGCCGCGATAGCGTCGTTGTCTCCATCACGCAGCAATGCCAGGAAAATGTGGTCCAGCGTCGCCTCGCGGTTGCCCAGACGGGCAGCCTCCTCCCTTGCATAAGAGAATATCCGTTGCAGGTCTCTTGTAAAATCTTTTGCCATATCAGCGACAAATATAAGAAATTTAGGCTTCGACACCCACATGACACCCGGATGAGAGGCATTTAGAAAATGCGGGGCAGAAAATTTGCTGATTAAAAAAATATAACTACATTTGCAGCCCGAACGCTTCCTTAGCTCAGTTGGTAGAGCACGACACTCTTAATGTTGGGGTCCAGGGTTCGAGACCCTGAGGGAGCACAGAAAAGCCAAGTCTTTCGACTTGGCTTTTCTGCTCTCTAACAATCGCCTGCAGGCGATAGCGAAAGCCGGGCAGTGTTAGGTTGTGCAATAGCAAGGCTGGAGCGGCGGGTTCGGGCAGAGCCCGGTATTATGCTCCCAACCCTCCAACCTCCCTTCCCAGGAAGGGAGGCTTGTACATCCTCCAATTTCAGTCTGGCTTTTTCTGTCTCCCTCAAGGGAGCCCTATTTTACTAGGTGGCTCTGCCCCCTAAAACCCCCGCGGCGCAAAGCGCCGACAAAGTCTTTCGACTTGGCTTTTCTGTGCTACAGGAGCGCCATAATTCTGGCGGAGCACTGCTACGGCGGCAGATGCATCTAGAAACTTCCGTTCGCTTTCGCTCACTCCATCCCTCCCACAATCTGCTACGTCATCGCTACGCGATAACTAGCATCTTGCGGGCCCCTCCCGTTTTACGAGGGCACGGGCGCCCACGGTTTCTTTGATGCATCTGCCGACCTCAGACTTGTGCTCCGCTCTAGTTAGACCTCTTCAAGGCACAACCATAGACGTTGCGAAATTGCACAACAGAAGCCACTGGGCTTACGCTCTTGCGAGTCTATTATTCTGAGACTGCACGGACGGATCGACCTTCGCAACGAATGACGGAGCCATAGTCAGGTCCATACGGATAGAAACTCGAGTCCCACGCGGAGTCATTGTACGCGAGGGAAGAAGACCAGAAGCGACCGCACTCGGCATCGTAGAGTTCGGCACCGGACCGATGGCCAGCAGCGGGGAGGAATATGCTATTGCTGTTTGGTCCAGTTACCATATATCCGTACACTCCATTCCGGGTAGCCTCAGTCCAAATGCATTCTGTCCTTAATTCTCCCCACTCTGCTTCTGTGGGCATTCTCCAACTGCCACCCCAATTGACGTGGGCTGCGTCGTCCTCGGGATCGAGGACGGTCTTGTTGTCCACAATGCCGTAGGAGTTGTTAGTGTTATATTTGGTGAGAGATGAGGAAGATCCGTTGCACCACTTATACGCTGACCAGTCGTAATACCAGCTTTCTTCCACTTCACCCCAGGCGAAATAAGTACCGTATTCCTCGGGGGCTGATGCACCAACATTCCAAGATGCCCATTTTACACTCAAACCAAGGTCGACAGGCTCAGCAACTGTCGAAGACTGTTTGACCGGATAATCACTTATGGTAAAAATCTGTGATTTGTAAGCACTCCAATTGGTGCGTAACTTATACATCTCCACCATTTGGGATGGCACATATAGACGCGTATAGCCTCTGATGAACGAATCTGACTGAATAGATATGGCAAAAGTAGACGGCATTATCAGGTGACGCACGCCCCAGAAAGCCTGCGAGCCAATTGACTTAACTGTAGCCGGCAATTCTATCATTGAAGCATCGGACTCACCCTTCGAAATAACGCATCCATAAAAAGCACCATCTCCTATCGACTGCAAGGCTGAAGGCCAGGAAATAGAAGCAAGGCTTTTGCAATTCTCAAAACAATATGCAGGAATAGACGTCATATTATCCGGCAACACCACGGTTGCCAGTGATGTGCAGCCGGAGAAAGCATATTCACCAAGATAGGTGAGCGAAGCTGGCAAAGTAACCGAGACAATGGCCTTGCAGTTCTGGAAGGCATAATCGCCAATGGTCGTGACTCCGGAAGGCATATCAATCCCGGTGAAGACGGTACAGCCGGAGAAGGCATACTCACCTACGGATGTAACTGTGGATGGAACATCCAGGGTTGTAAGCGCCGCACAGTTACGGAAGGCATAACCCGGTATGGAGGAGATTCTGGTAGGTAAAGTAACAGATTTCAGGGACGAACAGCCATCGAAGCACCACTCCGGAATGCTATTGATGGCCGCCGGCAGCGCTACCGTTTCCAAAGCCGAGCAGCTCCGGAAGGTTCCGAGCGTCGTGATGTTGTCCGGGATGGTAATATGCTTCAACTGGGCCAGTCCATTGAATACACCTTCCGTAGAAGTGACGGAGGTAAAGTAGCGAATCTCATCAAACTCGGTCACGGTGTTCCAGTCGGTGAAGAGACCGCTCAGCGTAGTCGCTGCGGCTGCTTCTGCATAGGAGACTTCGCCGTCTTGATTTGTGTCAAACATTTCGACACAGGCATATTTTGCAATTGGATCAGCGAAATTGATGGCGTCTTCAGATGCATTCTTGACGGTTATTACACAGGTAGCCACTTGAGTGCCAGCCTTTGCAGAAATGATTGTATTTCCTTCTCGTATAGCTGTCACCTTTCCAGAATAGTCGACAGAAGCAACTGAACTATTGCTCGATGACCATAAAACTGTAGGCTGTATTGCAGTGGATGAAGTTACTGTTGCTATTAGCGGCATGATTTGGCCAACAGCTAAATCGATTGCGTCCCTATTGATTGATATTCCTGTTACTGATACTCTCACGCCTTCATCTGAGACGGGGCGGACCGAGAACCCGTAGTAGCGTTCGCGGTCGCACCAAATGGGATAGTCACTATAGATGTCCATGTCCAACGCGTAGTACGGGTAGTCCGTAACGAGGGAAGAAGACCAGTAGAAGCCGTTGCCCCCCGGCACGTCGAGGAAAACGCTCCAGTAGGCACCAGCAGCAGGCAGGAATATGCTGTTATTGTTTGGTCCAGTAACCAGATATCCGTTTACACCATTCTGAGTGGTCCACGTCCAGGTGCATTCGTTGATTAGTTCGTCCCACTCTTCGTAGGTGGGCATTCTCCAACTGCCACCCCAATTGACAGTAGCGGCGTCATCCTCAGGGTCAAGAACGGTCTTATTGTCAACAGTACCGTAAGAAGAGTCTGTGCAATACTTGGTTAATTTATTGTCAGAACCGTTGCACCACTTGTATGAAGCCCAGTTGTAGCCGGTCTTGCCAGTCTTCCATGTCAAAGGGTCTTGACTACTGTAATACGGTTCCGTCTCTCCCCAAGCAAAGTAATCACCATACTCCTCAGGTGCTGATGCGCCGAGGTTGAAAGATGCCCATTCCAGGCCGGAAGTCAAGCCCAAATCTACGGCCTCATGAGCTGTTGTGGTGAAATTGTCGGAGAAGCGAAGGAAGGCTGCCTTGCCCTTGTTTACCACACGGGAGACTACCGGAGCTGAGTATGTACCGGCGTTGGTCCTCAGTGTTGCAGTCACGGTCTTGCCGCTGAAGTCCAGCGGCTGTACGGCCATATAGGCTCGCACTGTCTCATTCTGCTCTGTTGTTATGGTGTTCTCGAAGTTCAGGGTGAGGGACTCCTTGATTTCTATGGGTGTAACTACTGGATTATTCCCCGAGATATCCAATGCAGCCTTCTCCACGAATATGGCCTCGTCGCACGATATTGTCAATGAGGTGATGGCTGCGGGCTCGGGCACTACGATGTCTATGTAGAGAATAGCGCCCTGCCTGTCCATCTGGAAAGTGACCATATTGTTTTGGGGCGTGGTCTTGGCCGATGCCAGATAATCGTATGCCGAAAGGTGTGCAAAACTGCCGTTACCGTTCTGCACCTGTCCCGAATAATCCATGATGACAGTCTTGTTGTCCTGGAAATAGTTCCATACGCTGAACGGATAGTATGCAGCATAAGAGGCATTGTTCCTCAATGCCCAGCCGCCGCCGTCGAACGTTGCGCTGGTAGAACTCTCTTGAGACGTAATAGGGAACTCTACCTGGTTGCCCTTATTGGGAAATATACCGAGAGTGTCACCTGCCGCCCATTTGAACACCAGTGCGCTGCCGTTGTCCACGTA
>JAGABI010000065.1 GCA_017614715.1 Bacteroidales bacterium
AGGTCTCGGCTACCTTGCCCTTGTGGAAAATAAGGTCGATGGCGCGGGCGTGGTCCTCGACATAGAGCCAGTCTCGTACGTTCTCGCCTTTGCCGTAGACGGGCAGCGGCTTGCGGTGACGAATATTGTTGATGAATAGCGGGATGAGCTTTTCGGGGAACTGGTACGGGCCGTAGTTGTTGGAGCAGTTGGTCACGATAGTGGGCAGGCCGTAGGTGTCGTGGAAAGCCCTTACAAAATGGTCAGAAGATGCCTTGGCGGCGCTATAGGGACTGTGGGGCTGGTATTTGAGATCTTCTGTAAAGAACTTCTCACCGTAGGCCAGGTGGTGCTCACCGCTGGATGCTTTTGTGGTGAACGGCGGCTGGATGCCCTCGGGATGGGTCATCTCCAATGCGCCATACACTTCGTCGGTACTGATATGGTAGAAACGCTTCCCCTCGAACTTTTCCGGGAGTGATTCCCATGTGAGTTTTGCAGCCTGAAGCAGCGCCAGTGTGCCCATTACGTTTGTCTGGGCAAATGTGAACGGATCTTTTATGGATCGGTCCACGTGGCTCTCTGCGGCAAGGTGTATAACTCCTGTGACCGATTGTTCGTTAAAGAGTTTCATCAGCATCTCAAAGTCGCAGATGTCGCCCTTTACAAAGGTGTAGTTGGGGCGGTCTTCTATATCCTTGAGGTTTGCCAGGTTCCCGGCATAGGTTAGTTTGTCCAGATTGATTATGTGGCAGTCGGGATATTTGTTCACGAACAGGCGCACCACATGGTTCCCTATGAAGCCGGCCCCGCCGGTAATCAGTATGGTTTCTTTATAATTCAATTGAAAAAACTTTAAAAAAATCTGTTATGTTTACCCTCCATGTGCATTTATAGGGTAAAACAAACGATACTATACAAAGATATGAAAAAAATCATTGGTAGCTATTTAGTGTTGATATGTATTGCAGCAGCGTTGTGTGGTTGTTCTTCGGAGATGTTTGACATAGGCCCCGGCGGGATGTCTGATAAAGAGGCGGCTATAAGTGGTGAAGGTGGCGTTCTTGACGGAGGCGGTCCTGGCGGCGAAGATGTTAATGGAAAGCCCTCTTTCCCAAGCGGCGTGGTTACGGCAGGTGAATGGAACGATATTGCAAACTGGGGATACTGGGCAAACCTGCTGAATAATCAGGAGTGGGCCCAGTATGCCGAATATTGGAAATATTATCCTCACAACTTTGTATATGTCAAACTTTCGGATGAGAGCGGCAATCCGGTTTGCGGCGTAAAGGTAGCGCTGGAGAAGGAAGGGCAGAAGGTCTGGTCCGCAATCAGCGACAATGCCGGCACTGCGTTGTTATGGGCAGCCCTCTACGAGTCAAAGTATGGCGTTGACGCGTCGGACTACTCCTTGAAAGTTGATGGGAATGCAGTTGAAGCGTTTGAATTCACCACCGCCGGCAAGCAGGAAGCAGTGGTAAACAATTATGTGGTTAAGAATACCTCCCCGGCAAATGCCATTGATGTCGCATTCATAGTGGACGCGACCGGCAGTATGGGAGATGAAATCGGCTTCCTCAAGGCAGACCTTAAGGATATTATAGACCTGGTGGGGACGCAATGCACCGCAAAGGTCCGCACCGCCACTGTGTTTTATCGTGATGAAGATGATAAATATGTCACCAAACACTCCAATTTCACAGATCAGCTTACAGAAACCATAGCATACATTGGTGAGCAGGAGGCTGAAGGCGGCGGAGACTGGCCAGAGGCCGTTCACAAGGCGCTTGAAGAGGGCGTACAGTCCCTGCAGTGGAATTTGAAGGCAAAGAGCCGTGTGGCATTCCTGATTCTTGACGCTCCGCCTCATCATGAGGACGAGATTATCGCTGCCTGCCAGAAGTCCATCGAGGCATACGCTATGGCGGGCATCAAGATTATCCCGGTGGCTGCCAGCGGTATAGACAAGGCGTGTGAGTATCTGCTCCGCAACTTTGCGATGGCCACAAACGGTACCTATGTGTTCATCACCAACGACAGCAGGGTGGGCAACGAGCATATAGAAGCTACAGTGGGCGAGTATGAAGTTGAGAAATTGAGAGACCTCATAGCGCGGCTTATCATAGCTTACGCAAAGTAAGTCGCGCCTTCTGTATTTTAAGTTATATTAGTTATTTGTCGAAGAAAGGGCAGCTCCGTACGGGGTTGCCCTTTTGGGTTGTACAGCCGCGGATCTCCTGGCGCTTTGGCTGGACCGCTGAGCGGTATGGTGTCGGCCACTGGAGGCTTCTGCCAAGGTCACGAGTTTGGTAGTTGACCCAATTCCGCCTTCCCAGTCATGCTTTTTAAGATATCTGTTTGGATATAATGTCTATATGGTATACCTTTGGACAACGGTGAAATTCTATCACCGAAGAGTTTGGAGATAGTTTACTGATTAGTTAACTTTGTGGCGTATGGAGAAGGAGAATGTGAGGCGTTTGATTGTATTCGAAGAGCATTTCAAGAAATTTAGGAGAACGTTGGATAGAGAGGCGCTGAAGAAGCTGTATCAAGTTATGACCTTGATAATGAGAGTTGAAGTTGTGCCGGCCAAGTTCTTACAAGCAATAAAGGGTAGAAAGGGATTATATGAGATACGATTAGAATACGAGAGTAACATTTACCGGGTTTTCTGTTGTTTTGATGAAAGTGACATAGTTGTCTTATTCAATGGATTTCAAAAGAAAACCCAGAAAACGCCCAGTGATGTTTTGGACAAGGCGGAAGCTTTGATGAAAAAGTATTTTGCACAGAAATCAGAAAAGAAAAATGGACAAGATTAACCCTAAAGAAATGGATATTACCCCAATAGAGGATCTCATAAAGGAAGATTTTGGCGAAGTCGGCTCCCCTGAACGGGCTCAGTTTGACATGGAGTGCGATGCTTTTGTTATCGGTGAACAGCTCAAACTGGAGCGGTTAAGGGCAGGCCTTACCCAAGAGCAGCTAGCTGACAGGATTGGTACCAAAAAGAGTTTTATTTCCAGAGTGGAAAAGGGGCGTACCGACATCCAACTTTCCACACTGGTAAAGTTGTTCAGAGGTCTTGGACGTCAAGTCAGTGTAAGGATACTATAGTAGTGGCCGCAATAAACTGATGCAGGCGTAAGAGTTATTCTGGCTATAGCACCAGCAGTGCGAGCCGCAGGCGCCAGTCGCTGCGGTAGAGGGCGTTTTTGCGCCAACCGGGTATCTGGTCGCCGGTGTGGGAGAGTATCTTCCTTTTTGAGCCGGGCCGGTTGCGGATGGCCCCCAGGGTCGCCTTTTTTATGTAGATGTAATCGATAATCTCTTTGTCGGCCTCGTAAATCCCTTTCTCGCAGGCAAACTCCAGCAGGGCGTCGAAGGATTCCATCCGCTGGATATAGCGCCCGGAGTCCTTGGCCTGGGATAGCGAATCGGGGCGGATCTGGTATTTATACAAAGGCTCATCTACCACTGCAATGGTGCGGGCGCACAGCAGCGCCTCTGTGAGGAAGCAGCTGTCCTCTGCGCTTCGTTTCGGGGGGAAACTGATTCCCTCGCGGAGAATCATCTCCCGCCTGTATATGAACGATGTGAAATAAGACTTGTAGTACCGCAGGAAAAAGAGTCTCTTCTCCCGGTTGAAATCGCCGCTCTCCACGATAGGGTTGCGCCAGATGCTTTTGCGGGAACCCTCGATGGCCTGGATGTGGCAGTAAGCCAGGTCGGCGTTGGCAGTCCATGCCGCGTCGTACAGTTTTTCGCAGAAACGCGGATCCAGAGCGTCGTCGCAATCGGCAAACGCGATATATTCCCCCTTTGCGAGGACGATTCCGGCATTCCTGGCTGCACCGGGGCCGCCATTGGCCTCAGTTGCGCCAAAGACACAGTTAAGCCTGTATTCCGATGCCAGTGTGCGTGCCACCTGAAGACTGTCGTCGCTGCCGTGGTCGTCAATAAAGACAAACTCTATGTCGTCTGAAACGCTCTGCTGCCGGAGATTCTCAAAAAGGTCCGGCAGGAACTGTGCGGAGTTGTACAGAGGTATTATCAGGGATACGTTATTCATCTTCTCTGTTTACAAGCGAAGCCACATAGAGTGAACTTTGCTCCAGCTTCTCCTTGGCATAGTCGAGTGTCACCACAAAGCGTTTCTTCTTGCTGGTGGGGGCCTCGAACATCGCATCCATCATCATGGTCTCGCAAATAGAGCGCAGGCCGCGCGCTCCAAGCTTGAACTCTATCGCCTTGTCCACTATAAAGTCCAGCACATCCTCACCAATCACGAGCTTTATGCCGTCCAGGCGGAAAAGCTCTGTGTACTGCTTTATGATGCTGTCTTTGGGCTCGGTGAGGATTGCGCGCAATGTGTTGCGGTCCAGGGCGTTGAGGTGGGTGATGACCGGCAGGCGGCCGATAATCTCCGGAATTAGGCCGTAGGCTCGGAGGTCTTGCGGCGCAACATACTGGATCATATTGTTCTTGTCTATCAGGTCGCGCTTGCGCTGGGCGTCGTAGCCCACAACCTGGGTGTTGAGGCGGTGGGCGATGTGGCGTTCGATACCTTCAAACGCGCCGCCGCAGATAAACAGGATGTTGTCGGTATTCACGGCAATCATCTGCTGCTCAGGGTGCTTGCGCCCGCCCTGGGGCGGAACGTTCACTATGCTGCCCTCGATAATCTTGAGCAGAGCCTGCTGTACCCCTTCTCCGGAAACGTCGCGGGTGATAGAAGGGTTGTCGCTCTTGCGGGCAATCTTGTCGATTTCATCGATAAAGACTATACCGCGTTCCGCGCGCTCCACATCGTAGTCGGCATCCTGGAGGAGCCGGGTGAGGATGCTCTCTACATCTTCACCAACATAGCCGGCCTCCGTGAGGATTGTGGCGTCCACGATTGCGAAAGGCACGTTGAGCATCTTGGCTATGGTGCGGGCCAGCAGGGTCTTACCGGTGCCGGTGGGGCCGACCAGAAGGATGTTGGATTTCTCTATCAGACCGCGCTCCTTATTCTCTATACGCTTGTAATGGTTATAGACGGCCACCGCAAGGACCTTTTTAGCGGCATCCTGGCCAATGACATACTGACTCATGAAGTCATACATCTCGCGGGGCTTCTTGAGCGAGAAGTCGCCGGTAACCTTGCCGTTGCTCTTGATGTTGCTGCCGGCGGGGTGAAGCACCTCGCGTACAGCGTTGTAGGCCGCCTCGGCGCAGTCGCAGCAGATGGCGGCGTTGTCGGTGGTAATCAGCAGGTCAACCTGGTCCTGGCTGCGTCCGCAGAATACGCACCTGTCGTTCTTGTTGGGAGTCTTAGCCATTATTTACGTTCTGCTTTGTTGGCTGGACGACGGACAATCTCGTCTATCATTCCATATTCGAGAGCCTTGTCGGCGGTCATCCAGAAGTCGCGGTCGGCGTCGGCCACAATTTGTTCCATGGTCTTGCCGGTGTGCTCTGCAAGAATCTCGTAGAGCTCGTTCTTGAGTTGCAGTATCTCGCGGGCAGTGATCTCTATGTCGGAGGCCTGACCCTGCACGCCGCCCATCGGCTGATGTATCATCACACGGGAGTGGGGGAGTGCGCTGCGCTTCCCTTTGGTGCCGGCAGCCAGCAGTATGGAGGCCATTGACGCAGCCAGGCCGGTGCAGATTGTGTGCACGTCGCTGGCTATGGTCTGCATAGTGTCGTAAATGCCCAGGCCGGCGTAAACCTCGCCTCCAGGGGAGTTTATGTAGAGCGAGATGTCGGTGTCGTAGCCGTTGCTGTCAAGAAACAGCAGCTGCGCCTGGATTATGTTGGCAACCTCGTCGTTGATGGGGCATCCGAGAAAAATGATGCGGTCCATCATCAGACGGGAGAATACATCCATCTGTGCAACATTGAGCTGGCGTTCTTCGATAATCATGGGGTTCATATAGCTGGATACTATAGAACCGTATTTGTCGAGGGTGAGGGAGCTTATGCCACGGTCTTTGACCGCATATTTTTCAAATTCGGATTTCATCGTTTGCGGGGTTTATTTGTTCATTTCGCGCATCTTCTCAAGGGAGATGCTCTTCTTTGCAAGGGTGGCGTTCTTCTTTACGAAGTCAATTGCCAGGTCGTTCTCTACCTTCTCGTAGATGCGGCGTGCCTGCTGCTGGTCTGCAAGGAGGCGGTTGACACCCTCGCGGGTCTGCTCCTCGGGCAGTGCGGGAAGGCCGTACATCGCATACTGATAGTTCACGAAGCGGCGCGCTTCGTTCTCAAGATCTTCTTTAGTCACCTTCAATTCGTGAGCCTTCATAATCTCGCCGCGGACAATGTCCCAGCGGAAGTCCTTCATGAATGCATCAAACTCCTTCTCGATGTCTTCCATGGTGAACTTACCCTCGTTTGCTGCGAGCAGCCAGCGTTTGATGAACGCCTCGGGGAGGTTGATGTTTGCCTTCTTGACCATATACTCGCGTGCGTCGGTGGCAAAGCGGTAGTCGCTCTCTACCTGATATTCGTCAGCAAGGCGCTCTGCAATCTTCTTGTCAAAGCCTGCGGCGTCTTTCACTACGCCTTCGCCAAATATCTTGTCGTATGTCTCCTGGTTCTCCTCTGCATCCTTGAAGGTCTTGACAGTCTTAACGGTCATCTCCCATACGGGGTCCATGGCTGCAAGCTCTTCCTTCTTGAGACGGAGCATGGAGGCGCGGTCGGTCTCGTTTGCAAAGGTCTCGACAACGTTGACCTGGCGCTTCTCGCCCGGCTTGATGCCTACATACTGCTTCTTGATATCGTCGCTTGCCATTGAGCGCAGAGCCACGTAGGTATCCTCAACCTTGGTCTCGCCTTGCTCAAAATCGCAGGTCATAAAGTCATCTTCTCCCATGGCTTCGCCATCCACCAGCTGGCCAAACTGCTTGAGCAGGTTCTTCTTGTAGTCTGCCTTGGCAGCCTCGGTAACCTTAACCTTGTAGTAAGGGATGCTGTCCTCTGCGGTAACGTCAATGCTGACGGGGGGATAAAGGCCGAGATCGTATTCAAATTCCAGGGTTTCGCCGTTTTCCCAATCGTTCTTTATCTCCTTCTCGCTGGGGAGGGGCTCACCGATTATCTGGAGCTTGTTCTCTTCAATGTGCTTGTTGAGCGCTTCGCTTACGAGTTCGTTTATAACATCGGCAAGAGCCTGGTTGCCGTAGAGTTTCTCTATCAGCGACATGGGCGCCATCCCTTTGCGGAAGCCCTTGATGTCGGCCTTGTGCCGGAATGCGTTCAGTTTTTTCTTGCGGGGCTCGGCCCAGTCTGCTTTCTCAAGTTTGACGTTCAACGAGCGGTTGAGGTCGTCGATTCTGTTCTCTTTAATCTGCAGTGTATTGTGATATTGATTTATTATCGCGCTAAAAGTCTGCAAATTTAGTAAAAATTGGCTATTTTTGTAAAAATCTGACAGATGAATAATTATATAAAAGAAAACGAGGCAAGATTCTACGAGGAGCTGTTCTCGCTGCTGCGCATCCCCTCTGTGAGCAGTGAGCCGGAGCACAAGGGCGATATGGCAAGATGTGCCGGCCGACTGTGTGAATTGCTGCTGGCTGCCGGTGCCGACAGTGCCGAAGTATGCCCTACCAAAGGCCATCCGGTTGTGTTTGCAAGCAAGAAGGTGAGCGACGATGCCCCCACCGTGCTGGTGTATGGCCATTACGATGTGCAGCCGGTGGATCCGATTGCAGAGTGGAAGAGCGATCCGTTTGAGCCCGAGATTCGCGACGGAGCCATTTACGCCCGCGGCGCCAACGACGACAAGGGGCAGATATTCATGCACATGAAGGCGTTTGAATATCTGGTGGCGACGGGCCGTCTGCGCCACAATGTGAAATTCCTCTTCGAAGGGGAGGAGGAGATAAGTTCACCCTCCCTGCCGGAGTGGATTGAGCAGAACAAGGAGAAACTTGCTTGCGATATAATCCTGGTATCCGACACAACCATGATATCGGCCAAGGTGCCCTCGATAAACTGCGGCATGCGCGGCCTTGCTTATATGGAGATTGTGGTAAAGGGCCCCAACGCAGACCTGCACTCCGGGCATTACGGCGGTGCCGTGGCAAATCCGGCTAATGTCCTTTGCGGGATTATCAGCAAGCTGATTGACCGCAATGGCCGCATAACCATAGACGGTTTTTATGATGACGTGGTGGATCTCTCCGCAGAGGAGCGGGCGATGCTCTCCAGGGCGCCTTTCGAACAGAAGGAGTTTGAGCGTGAGATAGGTGTACCGGGAGTGCGCGGGGAGAAGGGCTACACCAGCCAGGAGCGCCGCTCCATACGTCCGTGCCTGGATGTTAACGGTATTGTGGGTGGTTTCACCGCAGAGGGCTCCAAAACGATAATCCCGCGGGATGCCCGTGCCAAGGTGTCGATGCGCCTTGTTCCCAACCAGAAGTGCGACAAGATTGCCGGCCTGTTCATGGCATATATCAGAAAGATTGCACCCAAGGATGTCGAGGTGGAGGTGATAGAGCATCACGGCTGCAACGGATTCCTTATTCCGGTTACATCAAAGGCATACAAGGCTGCGGCGCGTGCAATGGGGGAGGTTTACGGCATAGAGCCTGTGCCCAGCCGCGGCGGCGGCAGCATCGGCATTTTGGCCGATATGCAGCAGATACTTGGGGCCGACCCGCTGCTTATGGGGTTTGGCCTGGAGCGGGATTTTATCCACTCACCAAACGAAAGTTTCCTGCTTGACCAGTTGTTCAAGGGAATGGAGTCGATAGCGCTTTTCTACAAATATTATGACAGGTAATCAGCTTTTTGGACAGATAGAGGCGCTGCAGAGTTGTCTCTGCGTCGGTCTTGACCCCGATTTGGACCGCCTACCGGCAGTGCTGGACGGGGAGCAGTATCCATTGTTCATTTTCAACCGTGAGATTATAGACGCCACAGCGCAGCATGCGGTATGCTACAAGCCCAACACCGCCTTTTATGAGTGCTACGGCAGCTGGGGCTGGCAGCAGTTTGAGATGACGGTGGCCTATATCAAAGAGCATTACCCTGAGAAGATGGTGATTGCCGATGCCAAGCGTGGCGATATAGGCAACACCGCCGGCCGCTATGCAAAGGCGTTCTTTGAGAATATGCCTTGCGATGCGGTGACCGTAGCCCCCTATATGGGGCGCGATTCGGTGGAGCCTTTCCTCGCATACAAAGACAAATGGACCGTGGTGCTGGGGCTTACCTCCAACGCCTCTGCAGAAGATTTTGAGATGCAGGATGACCTGTATCGGAAGGTGATTGAGACCGCGATGCAGTGGGGCACCCCCGACAACCTGATGTTTGTGGTTGGGGCGACCCGGCCGGAGATGCTTGCCCGCATACGCACCTTCTGCCCCGACAACTTTTTCCTGGTGCCCGGCGTAGGAGCCCAGGGCGGCAGTGTGGAAGATGTATTGAAAAACGGCGCCAACAGCCGCTGCTCGGTGCTGATAAACTCCTCAAGGGGTATTATTTATGCCTCCAGGGGGGATGATTTTGCTGCGGCTGCGGCTTCAGCGGCGCTGAATCTCAAAATGCAGATGCAGGGGATAATTATCGCAAGATAAGTTTGCATTTCCGCTATTTCGTGTTACATTTGCATACCTCAATTGGGGGGCGGGATTCTTTTGCCCTCCGTTTTATCATCAATTTTTTATATGTACGACATAATAGAACTCAATGGCAAGAGTAGGGAAGAGTTGATAGAGATTGCCAAAAAGCTTAAAGTCAAAAAGCCCGAATCCATATCGGAGAAGGACCTCGTGTATGTTATCCTGGACGAACAGGCTATCCAGAGCAGTGAACCTATAAAGAGAACCCGTGCCACCAAGACCAAGACGGCTGCACAGGCTGCATTGCAACCCGATGCAGAGGCCCCTGCCGCCCCGAAAAAACGAGGCCGCAAGCCCAAAGCAGAGAGTGTTGCGGCGGAGCCTGCAGCTGAAGTTGCACCGGCTCAGCCCGCGGCAGAGGAGAAGCCTGCCCGCAAGCGGATATCCCGTGCAGCCAAGGCTGTCAAGGTAGAGGAGGTTGCCCTTGCAGAGGCACCCCAGGCGGAACCGCAGCCAGAGCAGGAGCAGAACCAGCGCGCTGCCCGTCCCCGTATGCGCAAAGGGGCGCCGGAGGCCTCCAGGGAGCCCTACACTCCGCAGCCCCAGCCCGCTCAGCAAATGCCCCGTGAGCAGCAGCGCGAGCAGCAACCCCAGCAGCCCCGCCCTCAGCAGCCGACTCAGAACCAGAACAATAATCAGAATAACAACCAGAATAACAACAACCGGCCGCAGCAGAACCAGCAACCCCAGCGTCCCCGCATTGAATATGACGGAGTGGTGCAGGCGAGCGGCGTGCTGGAGGTGATGCCGGACGGTTACGGCTTCCTCCGTTCTTCTGATTACAACTACCTCAATTCTCCCGACGATATCTATGTATCGCAGGCGCAGATAAAGAATTATGCCCTCAAGCCGGGTGACACCATCCTGGGCGACATCCGTCCTCCGCGTGAAGGCGACAAGTATTTCCCGCTGGTCAAGATACACACCATCAACGGCCGCAGTCCCGAGTTTATCCGCGACCGCGTACCGTTCGACTTCCTCACCCCGCTTTTCCCGGACGAGAAGTTCAACCTTACCGGCAACGGTCATAACAGCAACATATCGGTGCGCATAGTGGATATGTTCACTCCCATCGGCAAGGGTCAGCGCGGCTTGATAGTGGCGCAGCCAAAAACCGGTAAGACGGTGCTGCTTAAAGACATAGCAAATGCGATTGCAGACAACCATCCCGAGGTGTTCATGATGGTGCTCCTCATTGACGAGCGTCCCGAGGAGGTTACCGACATGCAGCGCAGCGTAAAGGCGGAGGTCATAGCCTCTACCTTCGACGAACCTGCGGAACACCATGTGAAAGTCGCCAACATTGTGCTGGAGAAGGCAAAACGCCTGGTGGAGTGCGGCCATGACGTGGTCATCCTGCTGGATTCCATCACCCGCCTGGCCCGTGCTTACAACACCGTGCAGCCCGCTTCGGGCAAGGTACTCTCCGGTGGTGTGGATGCCAACGCCCTCCACAAGCCCAAACGCTTCTTTGGCGCAGCCCGCAACATAGAGAACGGAGGCTCCCTCACCATACTTGCCACCGCCCTCACTGAGACCGGCTCAAAGATGGACGATGTGATTTTTGAGGAGTTCAAGGGTACCGGTAACCTGGAGCTGCAGCTGGACCGCAAGCTCTCCAACAAGCGTATTTTCCCTGCAGTGGATGTCACTCTTTCAAGTACCCGTCGTGACGACCTGCTCTACAATCCCGACCATGTGAACCGTATCTGGATACTGCGCAAGTATCTATCCGATATGAATTCAGTAGAGGCAATGGAGTTCATGAAGACCCGCCTCGAGCGCACCCGCGACAACGAGGAGTTCCTCTTCACGATGCAGTCGGATTCTCTGGATTAATCCACCTTTCTTGCGGTGGAATCAAGGGGTGCTTCGCCAACTGGCGGGGCACTTCTCTTTTCATCTGTACGGTTGCGGCGGAACAGGTCGATAAACTTGTTGAACTCCTGCTTGAAGGAGATGCCGACTCCGTTGCGCTGGGTCTGGTCAAGGTAGTTGCTGTATTCGTCGGCAGAGTGTGAGAACAGTTTCAGGCGGGTCTTGCCGCTGCGGTCAAGTTTGATCTCCACGTCCACGTCGCCCACAATATCCTCCCGGGTGCTGGTCATGTAGCGCCTGTTGCCTATGTTGCCGTTCACGCTCACGCGGTTGTTTATCAACTGTGTGGATACCGCCACGTCAAAGATGTCCTGGCCGTTGCTGCTGGGCTGGTAGTTGAATCCGAGGTCAATGGGGATGTTGAGCTGCTGGAAGATGCTGTTCAGCTGGTTGCTCATGATCTCGGTGGCGTTGAAGTATGAGAGGGAAGTGTTGTTCACAATGCCGCTCTGCTCGTCGGGGATAAACGATCCCGACAATATCAGCGCCAGGAACTGCCGCATGCGCTTCTCTTCTGTGTTCAGGGTGTTGTCTATCATCGCCTTGGTGGTCGGGTCAAGGTCGGAGATATCTATCGTGAAGCTCAGGTTGGGGTTGGCGAGTTTGTCGGTAACCCAGATTCCGCAGTTGACAGGGCGGCGGAGTGATGAGCTGCTGCTGCTTCCGTCGGCCAGAAGGGGCGATATCGAAGCCTTGGTTTTGTACGAAGCGGTCATGTTGAGCTCCGATTGCATGATGTCTCCGGTAAAGTGTATCGTGCTGCCGTTGTCAAGGGTGAAATCGCGAGTTACGAGTCCCAGCAGGGCGAGCCGGTAGTTGCCTTCAGATACGGTGTAGTCGCCCATTATAGAGAAGTTGTTGTCTATGACGGTGATGTCCACCGTGCCGTTACCCTTTACCCGCAGCGCATCCCCCCTGTCGCTGTCAACCTCAATGTTGAGGTCGGCCTGCTCGGTGGCCCTGATACGGGCATAAACGTTTACACCAGTACTACCTGCAAGCTCCTCTGCCTGCCCTTTGACCTTATACAGGCTTATCAGGGAGTCGATGGAAGAGAGTCGCGGTTTGGGGCGGGTGTCCACAAAAGTCAGGATGGATGTGCTGGAATTGGTGGCGTTGCCAATGGGTATGTTCATAACCGTCCCCTGGCGTGTCATAACGTCCAGGTTCAGGTCGATTTTGTTCAGCGGCCCGGTTATCCCTATCCTGCCGGATGCATAGGCTTTCCCGTAGAATGTAGGGTTGTCGGCCAGGACGGTGTTCAGCCCCATAATGTTGTTGGCCCTGATGTTGAGCCCCAGGTTGAAGTCCTTGAAATGGTTGTGTGTCACCTCTCCGCTCAGGCGCCCGGTCCCCTCTTCCATATCGCGGATGTTGAAGTCCCGGAGGGTAATCTTGCGGCTGTCCACATCCACATATCCGTCCAGCCTGTAGGGGACCTGGGTGTAATCCAGCTTAGCGCAGAAGTCCTCTATATGGGCTCCGTGGCAGCTGACGTCAAGCTGCGACAGCGGCCCGGATATGGTGATGTCGGATGTGAGGGTGCCGCTGACGTCGGTTGCAAGGGTGGATATGAAAGGCTCTATTGCGCCGACGCTCATCTTCTCTGTCTTGATTTTAGCAAACAGGTTGGATTTGACCGGTTCGTAGTAGCCTGTGGCAGAGAGTACCTGTTTCCCCTGTACGGTATTGGTGGCCAGAAGGTTGGCCCTATGGAGGGTGTCGTCCCACTTGCTGGTGAGAGCTATCTGCCCAATCTCTTGTTCTGCCAGGAAGAGTGAATCCACGGCAATGTCGGCAATCAGGTCGGGGTGTGAGAAAAGTGAAGAGAGTTTACCCTCACCCGACAGCTTTCCCCGGATGTTTATCGGGTCCTTCATCAGCATGTTCACCAGGGAGAGGTCGAGATTGTCGATATCAAAATTGCAGGACTCCTCCTGGCTTTCGGAGAGTATGCCGTCGGCGGCGATTCCCTGGTCGCGGTTGTATATCTTGAGGTCGTTTACTACGATATGTTTGTCGGAGAAGTACATAGAAGAGGGGTCAATCTTCCACTCTTCACCGCCGATCCGGAAGAAGGAGTGCCCCAGATGGAGCAGCATTTTCTGGTTCCCCTCGTTGAGGTTGGGGAAGGATACCATCGCATGCAGGTGGCCGGCATCGAGCGAATCGGGGTCATTGCAGTAATCCGCGGTCATCAGGGCGCAGTTGCCGGAGCAATCGGCCTTGATGCGTCCTTCAGAGAAGGTGACGTCACCGACGCGAATCAACTGTGTGGCAACGTTTGCAGATGATGACCTCTGAAGGAAATCGAATCCGGCGTCAAGGTCCTGGACAAAAACGTTGTTGTAGGCGAGCAGCGGTGACTTTACAGACACTGTCCCGGTACTGTCGCCGGGCGATTTGATGGCGATGGATGTGCCGTTCTCTATGTGTATTCCCGGTGAAAGGAATCCCAGGAGGTTACTCAAGTCTCCGGCTTTTACATTGAGGTCATACCGGTCGCTGCCCAACACGGGCTGCTGCTCCATCCTCTTGGCCAGATTGTCCAGTTTGCCCAGCAGCACCAGCCCTTCAAGCTGCGGGATTATGTCTGTTACAAAGGCGCTGCCGCGGTAGCGGGCTTTCAGCATATTGCTGTTGATGCCCAGCATGTAGCGTTTGTCTGAGTTGAAAGATATCACCTCGATGTCGTCAAGGGGGAAGGTGCCGTCCTGGCTCTTGCACTCTATGTCGGAAACGTTGATCTTGCCCATCAGCCGCCCGTCCGGCGTTTGGGTGAAATCTGCCATGGCGTTGAGGCGGGTGCTTGATACTGGGCGCTTGTCAAAGTTCAGGGCTGCCAGGTCGGCGTAGCCCAGTGAGAGCTTTATATGATAGAGACTGTTGCCTGATGCGCTGGAGGGGGCGAGGATACCCTGCAGCATGAATTTAAGGTTGGGGTCGGCACATACCACCCGACCTTCAAACTCTTCGCTCTTCCAGTTGCCGGCGGCGGAGATATTGGTGTATTTATAACCGTTGAATTCAATTGCGGGGATGGAGATATCGTCTATGTAATACTCAGACTTTCCAGGTTCGTATGCAAACAGACTCGATACAGAGGCGCGGCAAGTTACCTTGCCAAGGCTCTTGTTTTGCAGGAGGTGTCCTATGTTGAAATCCTTGATGTCCATATAGCCAAGAATCTCGTAGCCCTGGTTCAATACGTCGCGGCATATTATATCCACCTTGCCGCCTCCGATGTCGCTGTCCACCTTGCCGTAAGCCACAAAATCCTCGAAAAGGCCGTTGAGGGTGCCGGTAAAGCGGAAGCGGGTGCCGGGGGCCAGTTTGGCGATGGACGATTTGTCAAAGTGCTTCTTGTCTGGAGAACACTGCCAGGCAATCTCAGCCACGTCCTTCATCGTGGTATAGCTCTTGTTCACCTTGATGGTGGCCATAGTGCTCTTGTCGTCGGGAAGGCCCACCAGATGGGCACTTATGTCAACGAAACTCTCCCGTGAGCCGGAATATGCACGGAGCGATTCTGTGGTCAGGTTGGATACCGTTCCGGATACGTGACCGTCCAGGATGAGTTTCAGTTCCAGATAAGAGATATTTTCGGCAAAGTGCTGGATGCTCCTCAAATCCAGCGTGGACTCATTGATGGTTGCATCCAGGCCGACTTTGTCAAAGAATTCGTTGAAGTCGCTGAAATCCTTGAACGATATTTCGGCCTTGGGAATGTCTAATTTGGAGAATGTGTCGTCGTAATTCAGCTTGGCAATGTGGAGGCCGGTGGAGTCGTACCCGGCATCAAAAGAGAGGTTTTTGAGCTGGGCGCCGCTTCCCTCTTCCCGCAGGGCAATCTTCCTGACCTTCATGGATGCACTTTTCCCGTCGTACTTCACGTCGCGTATATCCACGTTCAGGCCGGTTACCAGCAAGTCGTTGAAGTCAATCATGCGGGGCGATTGCTCCCGGTTGACATGGCTGGCGCCGTCATCGTAGTTGACCACCTTGAAATCGTTGAGAATCAGGCGGCCCACATGTACGTCCATTTCCGGAAGCGAGAAAGGTTTGTCGGGTTCAGGATTATCGTTTGCGGGGAAGTTTGAGGGATATATCGCCCCGCTGTCAAGGATTAAGCGGTTGACCTTGATGTCTCCCTTTAGCAGCGAGAGTGGGGAGACCGATAGCATCGCCCTGTTGCACGCGACCAGGGTGTCGCTGCCGTTCATTACGCTGATATCGTCCATAATCACCCTGTCTATCAGGGCAAAGTGTACGTCGCCCACCTTGATGTCGAGCCCGGTTTTCTCGCTGACGGATTCCAATACCTTGTCGCATAGTGCCTTCTGCACTGCAGGGATCTGCAGCAGAACCACCGCGGCAACCACCAGCGCCACCAGTGCGGCCAGTATTGCCAGGGGTATCTTCATCCATCTTTTCATCGGGCACTATTACTTTTAACTTACAAAAATAAATAATCGGTGGGATTAATCAAAGGAGGTGAATTTTCATTTTGCCAGCACTGAAAAAATGACTAAATTTACGCCCTTATAAGACACAAAAAGAGAATTGGAAATGATAGAAGAAATGGACGATTTTCAGGGTAGGATTATCCCTGTCAATATAGAGAGCGAGATGAAGAGCTCGTACATAGATTATTCTATGTCGGTTATCGTTTCGCGAGCCCTCCCCGATGTAAGGGACGGCATGAAGCCTGTGCACCGCCGCGTGCTGTTCGGTATGGACGGCCTTGGCGTCGGCTACAGCGGCAGTACCAAGAAGTCTGCCCGTATCGTGGGCGATGTCCTGGGTAAATATCATCCGCACGGCGACAGCAGCGTTTATGACGCCATGGTGCGTCTGGCCCAGCCCTGGAGCATGCGTTATCCGCTGGTTTTCGGGCAGGGTAACTTTGGCAGCGTGGACGGCGACTCCCCGGCGGCCATGCGTTATACAGAGGCCAAGCTGGAGCGCCTGGCAGAGGATATCCTTGCCGACCTCGACAAGAATACGGTGGATTTCCGCCCCAATTTTGACGAGACTCTCCCCGAGCCGGTGGTTCTTCCCGCAAAGGCTCCAGTGCTGCTCCTCAACGGCAGCAACGGTATCGCCGTAGGTATGGCCACCAACATGCCGCCTCACAATATCACCGAGGTCTGCAACGCAATCTGCGCCTATATCGACGATCCCGAGATTACCGTAGAGGGGCTCATGGAGCATATCAAGGGCCCCGATTTCCCCACCGGCGGCATCATTCAGGGCCTGCAGGGAATCAAGGATGCCTTTGAGACCGGCCGCGGACGAATCGTAATCCGTTCCAAGACAGAGATAGAGGTCTCTGAAAGCGGGCGCGAAACCATTGTCATCAGCGAGATTCCCTATCAGGTGAACAAGCGCGAGATGATAGAGAAGATTGCAGAGCTTGTAGAGAACAAGAAGATTGACGGCATCTCATATATCAACGACGAGAGCGACCGCAAGGGTATGCGGGTAGTCATCAAGCTTAAGATGGGGGCATCCTCAAACGTGGTGCTCAGCAACCTGTATAAATATACCCCGGTTCAGTCCAGCTTCTCGGTGAACAATATCGCCCTGGTAGATGGCAAACCCCGCCTGCTCAACCTCAAGGACCTCATCCACTATTTCGTGCGCCACCGTCATGAAGTTGTGGTGCGCCGCGCAAAATTCGAGCTGGACAAGGCAGAGAAGCGCGCCCACATCCTGGAGGGCCTGCTCAAGGCGCTGGATATTATAGACCTTATCATTGAGCATATCCGTGCATCCAAGACGGTGCAGGAGGCCCGCGACGGCCTGATGGAGAAGTTTGGATTCACCCAGCCCCAGGCAGACGCTATCGTGGAGATGCGCCTGCGCCAGCTCACCGGACTGGAGCGCGAGAAACTTCAGGCAGAATACGATGACCTGGAGAAACTGATCCACCACCTGCGCGAGGTACTTGCTGACGAGAGGTTGCAGCTTGGCATCATAAAAGATGAGATGCAGGAGCTGATAGCAAAATACGGCGATGAGCGCCGCACGGAGATTGCTCCGACAGCGGACGACATCAACCCGGAAGATTTTTATAAAGATGAGGATGTGGTTATCACCATATCCCACCTTGGATACATCAAGCGTACCCCGCTGAGTGAATACCGCACCCAGGCCCGCGGCGGTGTTGGCAGCAAGGGGAGCACGACCCGCGACGAAGATTTCATAGAGCACATTTATGTGGCCAACAACCATAGCACCATGATGTTCTTCACCGCAATGGGCCGCTGCTACTGGCTCAAGACCTACGAAATTCCCGAGGGTGTCAAGGCCTCAAAGGGGCGTGCCATCCAGAACGTCCTCAATATAGAGGCTGGTGACAGCGTGAAAGCATACATCAATGTCCGCAACCTGGGCGATGACGAGTTCGTGGATAACCACTTCGTGGTGATGGTCACCAAGAACGGTACCTTCAAGAAGACTTCGCTCCGCGAATATTCCCGTCCCCGCAGCAAGGGTGTGAACGCAATTGTTGTCCGCGAGGGTGACGAACTGCTCGAGGCAAGGCTCACCAACGGCAACAACCTGATTTCCATCGCCAGCAAGCAGGGCCGTGTATGCAGCTTCCATGAGAGCGGCGCCCGTGCCGTGGGCCGCACCAGCATAGGTGTGCGCGGCATGGATATCGGCGATGACCCGGCCGCCAACGAGGTAATCGGCATGGTTTGCGTGGACAGCGGCCTGGCAGAGGACCAGCGTCCGCAGATACTCGTCGTGAGCGAAAACGGCTTTGGCAAGCGCAGCGATGTTGCAGAATACCGCATCACCAACCGCGGAGGCAAGGGCGTCAAGACCATCAACATCACGGAAAAGACTGGCGCGCTTATTGCTATAAAGGATGTTACGGACGACAATGACCTGATGATAATAAACCGTTCCGGTATCGCTATCCGCATGTCGGTAGATAATCTGAGGGTTATGGGCCGTGCAACCCAGGGCGTGAAGCTGATTAACCTCCGCGAAGGCGATTCAATAGCATCCGTATGCGTGGTGCCTAAGAGCGAGGAGCCGGCCCTCAAGCCTGAAGACGGTGCAACAGAAGAAAGTAATAACTAATTTATAACCGAACAATTATGAAACGCGTATTTATCCTTATGATGGTTGCGGCAATCACCGTTTCCGCAGCGGCACAAACGCTTTCCAAGAAGGAGCAAGACCTTCTCAAATATGCCAACAAGCTTGAGACCAGTCTCCAGAACCCCAAGAAAGCGGGTACCTACGAGCCTTGGCTCAAACTCTCGCAGGCATATTACGACATCTACGACTATCCCAATTCCGATGTGTATCCCAATGCCCAGCGTTACGAGGTGCAGCTTCTGTCTAAAGCTAAACAGTGCACCACAGAAGAGCGCACCGTCGGCGACATGACCTATACCGTTGACTGCTACGCAGACAAGGATATCTATTACGATGCCAACGGCGTAGTCCAGTTCTGGCTGGTGAAGAAGCCGCTTATGGAGGATGCACTGGCAAAGTCTCTTGACGCACTCCTGAAAGCACACAAGCTTGACGAGTATGCATACAAGAACAAGAAGTACCCCGAGACTGCCGAGAAGATCCATACCGCTTACCACAATACTGGCCTGTCTTACTATCAGGCAGGTAACAAGGAGAAGGCAGAGGAATTCTTCGAGAAAGCATACCACAGCACCGAGAACCCCATTCTCAACCGCGTGGATACCATAGCCATATATTACACTGCCCTGATGGCCCGCGACAATGGCAAGATTGACAAGGCTATAGAACTTTTCAAAAAGGACCTGGATGCCGGCTATGCCGCCAAGGGTGAGATTTACGCAGCACTCGCAGACCTCTATCGCGAGAAGGGTGAAATGGATAACTTCAAAGAGACCCTGGAGAAAGGTTTCAGTGCATTCCCCGAGAACCAGCAGATTCTCGTAGGCCTTATCAACTACAACCTGGATACCAACGGCGACAGCAGCAAACTGTTTGAACTGATTCACCAGGCACAGGCCAATGAGCCCAATAACGCCAGCCTCTATTATGTGGAGGGTGATATCAACAAGAAACTCGGCAACAAAGAGGCCGCCCTGGAGTTGTTCCAGAAGTCTTACGACATTGACAATACTTACCTGTTCGGTATCGTAAACAAGGGTATCATTTACTACGACGAGGCTCTGGAATATCAGGACAAAGCTAACGCTGAGCTCGATGACACCAAGTATCAGGCGCTCATAGAGGAGGTGAACAACTCCCTCAAGAAGGCTATCGAGCCGTTTGAGCAGTCTTATGAGCTTGCTAAGGGTGACCCTGAGTTGCAGGTCGCAATTGCGGAGTACCTGAAGAACATCTTCTTCCGCTTCCGCACCCAGAGCGACGAGTATATGGCAGCATACGAAAAGTATGATGCTATTTACAAACAGGCTACAGCATCTGAATAACAACAAGGCGGCTCAATCGAGTCGCCTTTTATTTTACTGATAGATAAAAAAAAATGGGTGGATTATTCGGAGTCGTCTCCAAAAAGAAGTGTGTTACCGAACTGTTCTATGGGATTGATTATCATTCCCATCTGGGAACAAAGAGGGGAGGAATGGCAGTTATTAACGAGGATGGGTCGCTGGTCCGCAGCATCCACAGCCTCAAACAATCATATTTCAGGGTCAAGTTCGAGCCCGACCTTCGCAAGTTTGACGGTCGCAGCGGCATCGGTGTCATAAGCGACAGCGAGTCGCAGCCGATTGCGGTGCATTCGCACCTGGGCCGGTTTGCCATATGTACGGTGATGAAAATCAACAATATGGCATCGCTGGCTGCCGACGTGATGAACGAGGGGAAGATTTTTACCGAGTTGAGCGACGGTACTACCAACGGTACCGAACTTCTGGCGCAGCTGCTCAATCACGGCGCCACCTTTGCCGAGGGTATCCGTTACGCGCAAAGCAAGATAGAAGGGGCGTGCACGATGCTGATACTCACCGATGACGGCATCATTGCTGCCCGTGACTGGTGGGGCCGCACACCGCTTGCTATCGGCCGCAGGGAAGACGGTTACGCAGTGGCCAGCGAGAGCTGCAGTATGATCAACCTCGACTATGACTTCTTCAGGGAGTTGGGTCCGGGTGAGATAGTCAAAATCACGGCTGACGGCATAGAGCAGATACTCCCCGCCGAGGGAAAACTTCACGTATGCTCTTTCCTCTGGATTTATTATGGCTTCCCGGCAACTTCTTATGAAGGTATGAATGTAGATCACGCCCGTCGCAACCTGGGCCGTCTAATGGGTCAGCAGGATGACCTCAAGGCTGACCTCGTGTCTCCTATTCCCGACTCCGGTACAAGTATGGCACTGGGCTATGCAGAGGGTGCAGGAATCCCTTACCGCAATGCGGTTATGAAGTATACCCCCACCTGGCCGCGCAGCTTTATGCCGGTGGACCAGAGTACCCGCGACACGGTAGCAAAGATGAAACTTATCCCCAACTATGGGCAGATGAAGGACCGCAAGATTGTATTCTGCGACGATTCTATCGTGCGTGGGACGCAGCTTCGCGATAACGTCCAGATTTTCCGTGGACACGGGGCCGGGGAGATACATATTCGCATCAGCTGCCCGCCGCTGGTGTATCCCTGCCCGTATCTTAATTTCTCAGCATCCAAGGGGCCGCTGGAGTTCGTGACCCGCCGCACCATCCTGGATTTGGAAGGTAGGCACGACGCCCATCTGGAAGAGTATTCTTCTTATGGCTCGCCCCGATACTGTAATATGGTAGAGGCCATCCGCAGCAAGCTGACCATGGATTCGCTCAAGTTCAATTCCGTGGACAACGTTGTGAAAGCCATCGGCCTGCCCAAGTGCAGCCTCTGTACCCACTGCTTTGACGGTACTTACAACAATTAGAAGCTGTTTTGAAATAATTGACCTATTTCAAAAAGCTTCTTAGAGCCCGGCGATTATACCGATAACGGTCTTCAGCAGGCTTAGCGACAGCCGCAGTGCTGACGTCAGGAAATCTCCCGCAACCGGGAGATTTTTTGTTAGAAGGGTCAGCGGCGTGAGGTAGATTGCGGCGCTGGTCAGCGGAATCGCCACAAAGTTGGTTATCAGGAAGTAACGGGGAAAGGTGCCAAAATAGAGCCACACCAGCGGGGCGGTGGCGGCCTGGCAGCTGAGGCTCAGCGCAACGGTGTTCCAGACCTTCTCCATCAGGGCGCTCCTGCACTCAAGTATCGTCTTTAGCCGTGGATATATTACTCCGATGCCCGCCATCGCTCCGTAAGAGAGTTGGAAGCCGATTTGGAAGGGGGCATCTGGGTTGGCCAGAGTGGAGATAAGGGCGCTGATGGCCAGCGCCCGGATCAGGTTACGCCGGCTACCAGCGAGTTCCCCAGCCTCGTATATTGTTATCATCATAACCGCCCTGAGAATCGACGTTGAAAGGCCGGTGATTATCGCGTAGCTCCAGAGCAGGGTCAGGGTTACTGTCTTGCGTGTGATGCGGGCGGGAGGGCTGTTGCCAAGGATGCACAGGGTGAGGGTGATCAAGAGGTATAACACCCCGATATGGAGCCCGGAGAGAGCCATCAGGTGCATCGCTCCGCTCTTTTTGAAATCGCTCTTCAGCGCACGGTCAATCCGGCTGCGGTCACCAATGGCGATGGCGCTCAGTATCGCCCCCTCGCTGCCGCCTCCGGCCGCATCGTAAAGCATCTGCGATATATGTTCGCGGGCCGCGGCCGATTTCGCCCGCATTTCCGTTTCCGGAGCAGGGTAGCGCCCTATTGCGGCATTCATCACTCCCAGCATCAGCATTGCCGCCGTCATTGCCGTACGCCACTTTTTGAGCGTCGCAACAAGCGCCACCGCAGGTATCAAAATCGCCAGAATACTAATGATTATAGTCTTTGTCGCGGACGCCTCCGGGCCCGCCCAGAAGGCCGCGCAGCATCCCGCCGCCACATCTCCCGCCACAAACGCCGCCGCATACACCTCAATATCCGAAATCCTTCCCCTCATATCCTTCCAAGGCCGTCACCATTCCGGAACATCGCAGCACCCCGCCGCCATGCCCTGCTGGAACATCGCAGCACCCCGCCGCCATGCCTGCTGGAACATCGCAGATCCCCGCTGCCATGCCCTGCTGGAACATCGCAGCTCCCCGCCGCCATGCCCTGTTGGAACACAGCATACCATCCTGCCGCTAAGTCCCCCGCCACAAACGCCGCCGCGTATAGCACTATGTCGCATCGCCCCTTCATCTCTGTCAGTATTGCGATACGAAGATACGGCTTATTGGCCCTGCTTTCTGCTAATCAAGAGTCGGCGGGTGCGCCCAGAAATACACTGCGGGGCGCTAGTGCCGACTCCAGACCGTGGTATCAACTCCCAAAGTCGGCTCAAGTGTCAATTAGCACTGTCAGCGCTTAATCCTTCGACGCTTATTCATCGGAAAAGATTTGCCGGAGACATACTTTTTACTCAAATTAGTGCTCGAAAGCTTGCTTCTTTTGTCATTGGCGTATGATGGCGGAGAATGAGGCGTGAGACAATTATGGACAAAAGACATTATTATCATCTCTGCGCAGATGGCGGCAAGGCGCGCAGCTTCATCCTTTCCCGGGAAGATTATGTGGCCGTGATGAACATTGTTGCCGTATGTGCTGCAAATACCGGAGCGGCCGTTCTGGCATTCTCACTTGAGGATACACATCCGCACTTCCTGCTTCATGGGACTCTGGAAGATTGTGTCGCTTTCAAAAGCCTGTTCGAATCGATATGTATACGCTATGCCAGCCGTACCAGAGCAGATGGTGCCGGTTTCGCTTTGAATGGGGAACTCTATCCCGTCGATGATGATATCAATCACCTGCGGAACGTGGCGGCATATGTGGTGATCCAGCCCACCAAAGACGGGAAACGGGTTATGCCGTACGATTATCTCTGGGGTAGCGGGTCGTTATATTTCAGGAGCCGTTACAATCTGCCGGTCTGGTCGTTTGACGATACCGGTACATACTCCCCACCCATAAGATTCGATTCGCTGCCGATTCAGGAGCGGAGGGAGATGATCCATTCCCGAAAGTATACGCTTCCCGGCAACTGGCTTGTCGCACACAGAATAGTTTTGCCCTCCAGCTATATAGATGTCGCAGGCTTTGAGGCGATATTCCAAACTCCCAACTGCTTCAGGGTCTTTATGTCGGGTAATAAACGCCGTGAAGAAGAGTTGCTACAGCAGATGTCGTGGCATATTGGAGTCAGCTTGGAGGACGCTGAGGCAAGGAGACTCTGCGCTGACTTGTGCAAAGAGCAATTTGGCATCCGGGATGTCCGGCGGTTGGATGCTCGCGCAAGAATAACTTTGGCGCAGACCCTGAGACGCAAGCACCGGTTGTCGTTCAGGCAACTCTCATCCCTGGTCCTTCTTCCCGAATCCGAATTGCGCAAATTTGTACCGGGTATTCAATAGACCACTTCCATAATCCGTAGGTCAAATACGTCAGCTCCGGTCGATATCTGCGCAGTCCCTTTCTGTTCATTTTTCCGCTAAATCGTTTGTAACGTTTATTATGCCTATAGTCTTGGGCATCTCTAAAGCAGCTGATAGGGCACCCGTGTTGAAGTATGGCCTTTTGCAGTTTGGCCGGACTAAAAATGGATTGTGTTTCTTTTTAGGTCACATGCATATTACGATAAGTAGTTTTAAAGTCAGTCCTAAACCAGTGGTGATGTAAAGATTAATTCATAAATTTGTACAATTTGATTTCAATGGCACCGAATGCGTCATATAGTAGAGAGAAGAAAAAGGCAATAGGTTCGTTTTACACTCCACCGGTTGTTTCTGACTTCCTTGCTCTGCTAGTTACGTCCATTATTCCAAATGACGCAACTCTATCTTGTTTGGACCCGGCTGTCGGGGATGGCGTGTTATTGCATAGTCTTTACAAACTCCCATTGCGGCAACAGTTTTATTGTTTTTCGGGCGTAGACATCGACAAGAACGCTATTGATGCAGTTAAGTTCTCTTTTGATGATTCGAACGCTAAGGTTGTTTTCAAAACAACAGATGCATTAAAACCATTTGGAGCTAAATCGTATGCTGCCGGATGGAAAAGGTTTTTATCCATTGCTAACATAGATGGTTTCGATGTGGTTGTTTGTAATCCGCCATGGGGTGCTGATATAAGCTCTTATCACGATCTTGCTGGCTCGTTTTCCTGTGCTACTGGACAGTATGACATCTATGATGTTTTTATAGAATTGATTGTCAGTCTACTCAAAGACAACGGGATATATGGACTTATCTTACCTGATTCAATTTTCAGCAAGGAGCATCTTAATTCCAGAAAATTGCTACTAGAAAAGACAACCATTACCCATATTGTAAAGCTTGGAGAATCGTTCTTTTCAGATGTCAATTCATCTGTTTCTATTATTGTAGGTAGGAAGGCGATTATGCCTGACTCAAACGTACGATGTACACACATCACTCCGGAACAGAGAAGCGCCATCTTGTCGGGGAGTGTCTCTCTCATGTCAATTGAGCATAATAATCATCTTGACGTTCCTCAAGATTATATGATTCAGCGTGGTTGGGAATTCGTTCTTGATACTACAAGAGAGGATACCGTTTTGCTTGCTCACCTTGACCTTTTTTCTAGAATCGGGAACGTTAGCTCTTCTCGCCGGGGTGTAGAGCTTTCTAAACGTGGCATTATTTGGCGTTGCCCTGCGTGTCACAAATGGTCTCCTATGCCTCCTTCTAATAAGGACGCGCATTGTAGTCACTGTGGTTGTATTGTACCAAGAGATAAATTAGAGCCAGAGAGTATCGTTATTCCGATTGGCGATGTACGATCTAATTCTGTTCCCATCACCATCGGTGAAGATATCCATCGCTATTCACTAAAAACAAAGAAACGTATTGTTCTCGGTTATGCAGGTATCAATTATAAAGACGACAACCAATTCAAAGAAGAAAAGGTGGTTGTAAGAAAGACAGGTGTTGGTATATCAGCAGCAATAGACTTTAATCACAATTATTCAAACCAAGTTGTTTATCTGCTCAGGTCTCTTGATAAAAACACCGTCCCGACAGAGTTATTGATTGCTGTTATTAATTCCAGGATTATTACTTACTATTTGATAAAGTCAAAAAGCGTTAATCAATGGCAGACTCATCCATATTTGACTCAAGATGATTTAGGTGGGTTGCCTTTTCCTTGTTTGGAGCAGGAAGACGAAGGCCTTCTTAAAACGAAGCTGGTTGAAATAAAGCGTTTGGTAAAGAAACTTCAGAACAACAATAATCAGAAATCATTTAATGCAGCAGACGCAAAAGTTGAACGAATCGTGGCCGATTTATTCCATTTAGGGAGGGACGATTATCGGCTTATTTATAGAGCAATTGAGTCAGCTCAGCAGATGATTCCTTTTCGTTGTCTTCTTAATATTAATATTCAAGACATTTTTGGATAAAAATGGGGTATAGATACATCGGTAGTAAGGAGAAACTCTCGGATATTATCATCAGAACATTCAAAGCAGATTGCCCTGATGCTCATTCCGTAATTGATCTTATGGCCGGTACGGGCCTTTTTTCAAAGGCATTACGAAAAGAAGGTTATCGAGTTGTGGCATCCGATATGATGAGTTATTCGTACCATCATCTGGTTGTGAACCTTCGACTCAACACATCTCCCTCCTTTGCTGGGATCAGTAATTTATTTCATAGGCAAGGTGATAGTAGTGACTCATACTCTAATGCATTGGCGATATTAAATAAACTTGATCCTGTTGAGGATTATTTCCATAATGAGTTCTCGCCAGAAGGGAAACCTAAGAATGGATTTAAACCAAGGATGTATTTTACGGCGCGTAATGCAAGCAAGATTGACGCGATTAGGCTACAAATAAAGGATTGGTATTCAAGAGGATTGATCACTGACACAGAGCATTCTCTCTTGTTACATACGTTGATTTTATCTGCGAATGACATTGCAAATATTGCAGGAACCTATGGTCACTATTTAAGTCACTTCGTTCAGAGGGCATTGAATCCTATTGTTTTGCAGCCAGTGTCATTTGAACCGAATGCGAATATTGATGGACATGAAATTTTCAAAGGATTTGCGGAAGATCTGGCTCCATCACTATCAGGTGATATATGCTATATTGACCCCCCTTACATTAAACGTCAATATGCTGCAAATTATCATATTCTGGAAACATTGGCAAGGGAGGATAAACCAGAGGCTGTCGGAGAAAGTGGTCTTAGGCCATGGCGTGATCAGTATTCTAACTTCTGCTCAAAACTCAAAATCTTTGATTCTTTTGGCAAAATACTATCTGGTATTCAGTGTAATGAGTTCTACATAAGCTACAGCTCAGAGGGCCTTATTCCTATTGATAAGATGGTTGAATATATGGCGGGATATGGATCTGTTGATAAACAAGAGATTGAGTACAAGAGGTTTAAAAGCCATAATGACAATAGCCCCGAAAAAGTCACTGAGTATTTAATACACATGACAAAAGCATAACAATATGATACAAGCCAAGCAAATTATTTATCGTTACTTAACGCAGACAGATTTTAAATCAATGAACAATCTAATTCATTCTGCTGGTGGTGGTAGTCAGACTTATATTGACCTTCCAAAAAGTAACATTTCAGATGCAAACCTTAACTCTTTTTTTGGTCCTGGGACTTCCATTAATTATGGATTTAGTTGGACTTTTAATGTGTTTAGTCTATCGCAAGGGAGGACAGCACAATCAGTTACAGTGTCGGCTCGAAGAGATGCTACCAATTCCATTCGAGAACAGAACGGAAATAATAGGATTAACATCCTGAAGTCTTCAGTAAGTAATTTCCCTACAACAACATATGATGATGCTAATGACCCAATCTGCCTGTTTATTTTGAAAGAAGTGACTGGCGCTTTTTGGACAGGATGGTTCTCAAAAAGTGACTGTCAACCCGGTTGGTATATTCCTCTTGAACTTATCCCTGTCTTAGCAAGAAAAGCAGGCAACTGTGGATATATTAATCTTTCACAACCTGTTACAATTGATATAACAGATTTCCGTTGGCCATTCAGGTTCTCATTTAATAATCCGGTGCTATCCCTTCCGAGTGTCCAACAACAACCCTTGTCAATAAAACATATCATTGACGCTATTAATAGCACAGGGCTTATATATGATGATACAATTATTAAACGTCTGTGTTTCTCCTTACTTTCAAAGCGTTTTGTTATTCTAAGCGGCTTGGCCGGCTCTGGCAAAACGCAACTTGCCCTGGCACTAGCCCATTCGCTTTGCGAGAATTTGGCGGAACAGATGTGCTTTGTACCTGTTGGAGCAGATTGGACTAATCGGGAGCCACTTCTTGGTTACCCTAATGCGCTGAAAGGTGACGAATATGTCCGCCCCGAGAACGGTGTCCTTGATTTATTAATACGCGCTCAGAAACCCGAGAATAAGGAAAAACCATTTTTCTTGATTCTTGATGAGATGAATCTAAGTGTTGTCGAACGATACTTCGCTGATTATCTCAGCGCTATGGAGGCCAAAAACGAACCAATACACCTTTGGACGAAAGATAAGGATGGCATTCCTTGTTCAGTAATTCTTGGCTCAAATGTGTTCATTATCGGAACCATAAATGTGGATGAAACCACCTATATGTTTAGCCCCAAAGTCTTGGATAGAGCGAATGTTATAGAGTTTAAGATTTCGGCTTCCGAGATGGATACGTTCCTTCAAACAAATCCGAATGCCGATGTTAGCAAGGCAGATGCTAAGGCCGCTGCATACGCTGAGGATTTCGTTGCGCCTCATAATCCTGCTCCAAATCCTGGGATTAATGGGACTCTTAACATGTTTTTCGGGGAATTGAAGAAGGCTAATGCTGAGTTTGGTTATCGTTCGGCACACGAAATATCAAAGTTTATTGGTATTGCCTTAGCGAACGATGATACGGCTACACCGCTTAATATGAATCAAGCCGTGGATGCGGCAATCGTACAAAAACTATTACCCAAATTGCATGGTTCAAAGAAAAAACTAGCTCCGGTACTCAAGGAAATGTGGGGCTTCTGCTTTGATACTCCTGCCTCTGGCGGGTCAATAGTCGCTTTGGAGGATGCAACTAATTCAGATTCCTCTAATGCAAAGTATCCTCTTTCTGCTGATAAGATCCTAAGAATGTACAATTGGGTATGTGATAATGGATTCGCAAGCTTCTCCGAAGCATAGTTTATGAGCAGGACGCTGGATATTCAGTTTAGAAGCCTTACAGGCTTAGTTTTTCTGACATTAAAAAGTCGGAAGGACGATGTTGTCCTGCGTATTGCTGAGGATGCAGAAGAAAACGGCGAAGCCCCATTTCAGATAGGAGAAGCTTCTGAATATGATTACTCTTTTGTAGATAGCGGTAATGGTCGAAAATACCAGTTTGAAGAAGTAGATGGCGTTCTTGAGAGGACATGGTCTGAGATTGGATATGTCCCTTTTGGCAGAATCCGTACTGGCAATTATGTTGGTACTATGACATTCCATCTTGTTGATTGTACCAGTTCATCGCCTGTTAGTGCCGGTGAGTTAAAGATAGAAGTCGTATCAACGAAGACTGACTATCGCACGGATTACAGACAGATGTTAGAAGAGATCTCTAAGGATTATGCGGAACTAGTGATGTCATTCTCTCCAGCCGGACAACATTTCCTTCCAGATTCGAATCTATCATCTCGTACACTTTATCAGAGATTTGCTTTTGTTAAGAGTATTGTTGACAATGATTCCTTCATCGAAGCCGTAAGAAAGGTTATCCTCAATCCTATCAGGAATTGGGGGCAAACTATTGTTAATAAGAGTATTACAAATGTTAAGAGGCTCGATAGAAAGGCTTTAGGACAGATAGCTTCTTCTACGAATAGAATCTCAGTAAAGGGCATCCCTGGATTGTCTTTGCCTCAAGGCGTTGATTCTCTGCCACAAAGTATTGAGATTCCTTATAAACGGGATACCATTGATACTCCTGAAAACCGTTTCGTTAAATATGTCGTAAAATCTTTTGTGGCATTTGTTGATGCTTTTCAATCGTATAAGAATGCAAGCTATAATCTGAAGGCCGAAGCTTCAGTCCTCAGCGATAAGCTTCAAAATATACTGTCAGTCTCTTTCTTTAAGGGAATATCAGATCCAACAGTCATTTCGCTCAATAGTCCGGCACTTCAGCGTAAGGATGGGTATCGGGACATATTGAATGCTTGGACATTGTTTGACACTGCAGCAAAACTCACTTGGAGCGGTGGTGACGATGTCTATGATGCTGGGAAAAAGAATGTCGCAGTCCTATACGAGTATTGGTTATTCTTCAAACTTCTATCTGTCATCAGTGAGACTTTCAATCTTGACCCAAAATCGTTAGAGAAAATGATTGAACGAGATTCTGAAGGGCTAAATTTGTCTCTAAAACAGGGCAGGATGCAGATGATAGCTGGCGCAACACAGATTGGCAATCGACGCCTCAATGTCCGTTTTTACTATAATAGGACATTCTATAAGGAGTCTGAGATCAAAAAAGAAGGGTCATGGACCGTACAGATGCGTCCCGACTACACTTTGTCAATATGGCCTGGAGATTTATCTCAGTCTGAAGCAGAATCAAAGGATATCATCACCCATATTCATTTCGATGCAAAATACAAGGTGACTCATTCTCCTTTCTCGGACAAGAGTGTTTCCAAGGAACAAGCGGATAAAGAGCTTGACGAAGAGAAAAATGAACAAGAGTCCGGCATATACAAAAGGGCTGATATTCTGAAAATGCATGCCTATAAGGATGCAATTCGTCGCTCTTCTGGCGCATATATCTTGTATCCGGGTGATCGGGATAGCGAGCTTCGTGGTTTTCATGAGATCCTTCCTGGGCTAGGCGCTTTTAACATCAGACCTGCACGGTATGAAGGAGATGCAAGGGAGCTCAAGCGCTTCATTACGGAAGTAGTTCAACATTTACTAGATCGTAATTCTCGCAGGGAAAAGGTACTGCAAGCTGGTCACGAGATACAAGAAGCAGATATATCTCGTTTTGAAGGGCGTTTCCCGGAAGTATATCAAACCGGCGGTTTTTTCCCGGATACTACTCCAGTTTTAGTTGGTTGTTATAAAAGTGAAGAGCATCTCCAATGGATTCTCACTCATGGACTTTACAATGTTAGATTGGGAAAAGACCGTCACGGAGCTGTCACTCTAGATAGTAAGTTGGTTGAGTCAAGGTATTTACTGCTCTATGACTATAACAATCGTTCGAATAAGCGTTTCTTGAAAATTGTCTCCGGATCGCCATCAGTATATAGTAAGGATGAGTTAGGTAACGATTATCCCAACCCTGGTGGTCCCTTGTATTTAGTATTCCAGGTTTCAGAGTCTGCAGTAGAACCAGAATTGGCTTATCTGGAATGGACACAATATGGTACAATTGACACCCTTATTCCATCCGATGGATCGCCAATTACAGTAATGTATACTGGCCTTTTCCCGCCCCAATCATTTAATTGACGACTGTATTAAAACGCGAGCCTCTTCCGACAAAGGGAGAGGCTCGACTTAGCACGTTTTAAAGTGCATGGTATAGCGACAAAGTCTATACGGGCACTAAATCTTTTGCAAATGTAGGATTTATTTTTGGTATTGCAACAATCCTGCCGTCCTTTTTATGGTAGCTTCAAGATCTGGATTGCGTCCATAAAGTATTGAAAGTGCATCAGAAATATTACGTCTCATATCTTTTAATCTGTTGTTTGATATCATCCCCAAAAGATATTCAACTACCTTTAAAGAACCACAGAGATTATTTCCATTCACACGCGCAAGGTTGCCAGCAGGGCCGTTCTTGATGCTCATTGGCAGTCTCATATCGAACAAGACACCCCCGTGTGCACATATGTTTCTCAAGGTACGGACAGTCTTGATATAGTTCTCAAAAATCGCTGTTTGATTAACGCCAAAATGGCGGGAGATATCAAGTTTGTCGGCAGGACTTTTCAAGTTTATGAACAGGCTCTCAATATTGCCAAAAGTCATAAACTCAATAGTCTTCCATGCTGGGGCATATTTATCATTAATATAATTCTGATGATGACGTCGAATCACTGGTTTCTTTTTGATGGACTCATACACTTCATCAAAGCCTTTGATATAAGGTGAGGTCATCACGACTGGATCAACGAACCATGTGGGAGAATCTTTATATTTATTTGATAGTGTGTATGTAATGTAAGTTCTCAAAGCTACTTCAATGCGACCGATGTACCGATTTAGGATATTTCTTAGGTCAAAATCAAAGTAATATAATGCAACAGCATCACTTAATTTTGTCCCAGTAATAACTTCGTGTGTTCTGTTCGAATGTTTCGGGTATGTCTTCTCAAAGGGAAAGAGATATGAGCATAGTCTGAAGTATCCTATATCAAGAAGGCATTCTTTAGCTTTCTCCTCACAAGAAATAACTACCCCACGATTACGAAGCAAGGAGATTTGTTCCTCAAGTGTTGTTGCCCGCTTTACCTTTTGTTCCATACACAAATGTAAGCATTACGCCAATAATATTCAAGAGCTGATTCAGACACTGGATTGACCTTCCTTGCCTTTTTCGGCGAAAAATTAGTACCTTCGCGGTGCGAAAAATAAAACACACAATATGAATATACTGGTTCTCAATTGCGGCAGCTCTTCCATTAAATATCAGGTTCTGGATATGAAGGGCGAAGGCGAATTCTCTCTTTTGGCAAAAGGTCTTGTTGAACGCGTCGGCAGCGACAATGCAACCATCACGCACAAGGTTCCCACCCGGGATGATGTGTTTCAGGAGCTCCCGATCCATGACCATTCCAAGGGTATTTCTGTGGTTCTGGAGATGCTGCTGGACAAGGAGAAAGGGGTCCTCAAGAGCCTTTCTGACATTGATGCCGTAGGTCATCGCGTGGCGCACGGCGGTGAGTACTTTTCATCGGCCGCAATGGTCAATGCCGACACCATAGCAAAGATAGAGAAGTGCTGTGCGCTGGCACCGCTCCACAACCCGGCTTCGTTGCTGGGTATCAGGGCCGCAGCTGAGCTGATGCCGCAGATTCCGCAGGTGACTGTGTTTGACACCTCTTTCCATCAGACGATACCGGATTATGCATATATGTACGCCCTGCCGTATGAGTATTATGAGAAATACGGCATCCGCCGTTACGGCTTCCATGGCACCAGCCACAATTTTGTGGCGGGTAAGGCGTGCGATGCGCTGGGCTGGAACATCAAGGAGAAAAAGATTATCACCTGCCACCTGGGCAACGGCAGTTCAATAACCGCAATCAAGGGAGGCAAATCTATAGATACCTCCATGGGCTTCACCCCGTTGGAAGGTGTCACTATGGGTACCCGCTGCGGCAACATAGACCCGAGCGTAGTGACTTTCCTCATGGAGAAGGAGGGGCTGGATGCAAAGGCTATGAACGATGTGATGAACAAGAAGAGCGGCCTGCTGGGCCTCTCTGGCGTGTCTGCCGACAACCGCGACGTTGAAGGTGCAGCTGCCAAGGGCAACAAGCGGGCAGAGATGACCCATCTGAAACGCTGCTACGATATCAAGAAGTTTGTGGGTGCATACGCAGCTGTGCTTAACGGAGTGGATTTGATTATTATGACTGGCGGCATCGGCGAGAATGCCCGTAATGTCCGTCGCGAGGTCCTCTCGGGTCTCGAGTATCTTGGTCTTGAGCTCGACCTCTACCGCAACGACCATGTGGAGGGCGACAACTGGCTCATCAGCACCGAGTCTTCAAAGGTGAAGGCCATGGTAGTCTGCACCAACGAGGAGCTGGTGATTGCCCGCGACACCATGGAACTGGTAAGCAAGAAGCGCAAGTAGACAGAGCCCAGGGCTTGTAAAGCAAAAGGGATGACGGAACACACCGCCATCCCTTTTGCTTTTGGAAGAGAGTATCAGGACTCACACGAGCAGGACTGTTACACTCCGGGCGGCCTGGGCTCCCATCACGAGGGTCTGGGCAATGTCGGCGGTTTTGGAAGGGCCGCTGATAAAGGTGCCGTAGCCATATTCTCCAAGATCTATCTGCCGGTATGCCTCATGCATGTTGTTCACAATGGCCGCTTTGGGCAGCAGGATAACCAGATTCTCAGAGATAAAGCATACCGCCTTCTCCTTCATCGACTGCGGAATCCAGATGCAGCCGTTCTCAGCTACTCCAAAAGAGCCTCTGATGACGCCCACATCGGTGCCGTTGAGCTCCTGTGCGCTGCCGACGGTGTCGGGATTCAGGGTGGCGATATGAACTTCCGGCAGGTTGGAGGCGATGACGCCGGCATCGGGGAAAAGGTCGCGTATGGCTTTGTCGATGTCTGTTTCGGGAGCGAGCTCCACTACTTTACTGCCGGTAGCTTCGCTGCTGGCCTTGAATGCCGCCAGCGGCTCGTCATAAACTGTCGCCTGCAAATCGCCCAGGGAGGGCATATCGTAGCGCTCGCGGATGCCGGAGCGGATGCGTCCCAGGATATCGTCTTTATTACTCATCTTTATCCAGTTTGAGGCTATGGAACGGTTTCTTTATTACGCCGGTGGCAGTTTTGTACAAGAGAGGGTGGTCATACACCATAGACATCCCTTCGCATAGCGTCCTCTTTCCAAGAGGTGCTGTCCCAAATGCGGGCAACTGCTGCCTCCACTGGTAAATCTGCTCCCCGAGGTTGATTTTAACGGGGCAGACGCTCTGGCAACTGAGGCAAAGGGTACATGCAGACACGTTGCCGGAATGGGCCTTTGCGTTGCGCAGCATACCCAGGTTCACCCCCACGGGGCCTGGGATGAAATAGCTGTAGGAATACCCTCCGGAACGGCGGTACACCGGGCAGGTGTTCATGCAACTGCCGCAGCGGATGCACTTAAGGGTCTGCCAATGTTCGGGATTGGCTATCCACTCGCTGCGTCCGTTATCTACAAGTATAATGTGCATCGGCGCTGCTCCTGGCCTCGCAGTGCGGAAGTGGCTGGTGTATGTGGTGGTGGGCTGCCCGGTTGCGGAACGGCACAGCAGCCGCTGGAACACCGCCAGCGAGTCGTAATCCGGAATTACTTTCTCCAGGCCAAGTGCCGCAATATGCAACTTGGGGCAGGATGTGGACATGTCGGCGTTACCCTCGTTGGTGCACACTACAATGTCTCCGGTAGCGGCAATGCCAAAGTTAGCCCCCGTCATCCCTGCGCCGGCGGTCAGGAATTCCTTCCTGAGGCTCAGGCGGGCGCGGTAAGTGAGATATGTAGGGTCGTGATTGCCAGGCTCATTGGAGATGCCTTCCGCCTCGAACAGCTCGCCCACCTGGTCAGGGGTGAGATGCACAGCCGGCATAACTATATGGCTGGGGGCCTGCCCCAGCAACTGGATTATCCTCTCTCCGAGGTCGGTCTCGACCACCTCGATACCCTTGCTCTCCAGAAACGGATTCATACCGCACTCTTCTGTGAGCATGGATTTGGACTTGACAATCTTCTTTACGCCGTGTTCGCTGAGTATCCCGAATACTATATTGTTGAAATCCTCGGCGTCGGCCGCCCAATGCACAATGGCGCCGTTCTTCTCTGCCTGGGAGGCGAACTGCTCCAGGTATTGGTCAAGGTGGCTAAGTGTATGAAGTTTGATCTTGGAGGCCTTTTCGCGGAGCCGCTCCCACTCCGGCAAACCGTGAGCCATGCCATCCCGCTTCTCGCGGACCGCCCAGAAAGTGGCGTCGTGCCACTCGCTGTATCGGGCATCTTTCAGGAAACCCTTGGCCTTTTTGCTGTGCTTGCTCATAATCCTGCGGCTAGTATCTCTGCGACGTGCATGAACTGTATCTGCAAGCCGTTCTTTTTTGCTATCGACGACTGATGCATCAGGCAGGAGCAGTCGGCTCCGGTGATGTATTCGGCTCCGGTGGCGATGTGCCTGCGGACCTTATCCAGCCCCATACGGCTGCTCACGGCGCTCTCTTCCACGCAGAATAGCCCGCCGAATCCGCAACACTCGTCTTTGCGCTCCGGTTCAGATATCTCGATACCCTTTTTAAGCTGGAGTAAGTCGCGGATTTTGTTGAATGGCGCTACCATCTCTTCGCTTGGGGAGGACAGTCCCAGTTCCCGCACGCCATGGCAGGAGTTGTGTATACTCACCTTGTGGGGGAAACTGCCCAGAGGCCCGTCAGGTTTCACGACGTCATGCAGGAATTCCACCAACTCCATACATTTTGATGCCAGCTCACAGGTATGGCTATCTTTCAGAAGATTGGGGTAATGGTGGCGGACAAAAGCGGTGCAACTTACCGACGGTGTAACCACATAGTCATAGCCGGCAAACAGATTCTCCATCTTCTCTGCCAGCGGAACCGCCTTGCTCTCAAAACCGCCGTTAGCCATAGGCTGCCCGCAGCAGGTCTGCCCCTTGGGATAGGTCACATCCACCCCCAGGTGCCGCAGCACCTTCAGCGTTGCCACTCCAACCTGGGGATACAGGGCATCAACGTAGCATGGGATAAACAGCCCAACTTTCATGCGACGAAACGATTAGGGTTACGCTTCTGCACGGCCGTGGCAGTTCTTGTATTTCTTGCCGCTGCCGCAGGGGCAAGGGTCGTTGCGCCCGACGCGTTTTTCAACGCGGATGGGGGCGTTGCTCTTGGCCTCGCCGCTGTTGGTTACCAGGTCGGGACGGCTGGTCTGCATGCGGCTCATGTCGGTGCGCTTCTCGTGCGCCTCGGTGGCAACATCCTCCGGAGCCTGCTCGACTCTGAGATTGATGGCCATGCGCAGCAGGGTAGAGAGTACGTCGCGGTAGATGCCCTCCAGGGCGGTGATGAACAGCGCAAAGCTCTCTGTCTTGTACATCAGCTTGGGGTCCTTCTGCTCGTAGCTGGCGTTCTGTACCGATTGCTTGAGGTCGTCCATGTCGCGCAGGTGGTTCTTCCAGTACTCGTCAATCACGCGCAGGGTCACCGTCTTGTATACGGCGCGGACAAGTTCCTTACCCTTGGTTTCGTATGCCTTGCGCAGGTCTACAAGTATGTTGAATACCTTGCGGCCGTCGGTGATGGGGAGGGCGATGTTCTGGTAGAACATGCGCTTCTTCTCATATACATAATTGATGATGGGCCATGCCTGAGCAATTAGGGTGTCGTTGCGGCGCTGCTGGGTCGCAGCCAGGTCTTCGCAGAGCCTGTCGGCCAGATCGCGCTTCTTGGCGCGGTCGTAGAACTGCTCGTCAAATGTGGCATCCACGCCCAGTTGCTCAACAAGGGCTTCCTTGAAGGTCTCGAAGTCGGCGTCATGGAACTTGTCCACAAAGATGTCGCAGTAGTCGGTGGCCATGTTGAGCACGTCCACGTCGATGCGCTCGCCGGTGAGGGCGCTGCGGCGCTTGGTGTATACCACCTCGCGCTGCGAGTTCATAACGTCGTCGTATTCCACAAGGTTCTTGCGGATGCCGAAGTTGTTCTCCTCGACCTTGCGCTGTGCGCGCTCGATGCTGTTGGAGAGCATCTTGCTCTGGAGCGATTCGCCCTCTTTCATGCCGAGGTTGTCCACCACCTTGGCGATACGCTCGCCGCCGAACACGCGCATCAGGTCATCTTCCATGGAGATGAAGAAGATGGAGCTTCCGGGGTCGCCCTGTCGTCCGGCACGGCCTCGCAGCTGGCGGTCCACGCGGCGGCTGTCGTGCCGCTCGGTGCCGATGATGGCCAGACCGCCCGCTTCCTTGACCTCGTCGGTGAGCTTGATGTCGGTACCACGACCCGCCATGTTGGTGGCGATGGTTACTGTGCCCTTCTCACCGGCGTGTGCCACAACCTCCGCCTCGCGGGCATGCTGCTTGGCATTCAGCACCTGATGCTTGATGCCGCGCAACTTGAGCATGCGGGAGAGGAGTTCAGAAATCTCGACGCTGGTGGTGCCGACCAGAACCGGCCGACCCTGCGAGATGAGATCCTCTACCATAGCGATAACCGCGTTGTACTTATCCTTCTTGGTGCGGTAAATCAGATCGTCCTGGTCCTTGCGGATTACGGGACGGTTGGTGGGGATAACCACCACATCCAGTTTGTATATCTCCCAGAACTCACCAGCCTCGGTCTCTGCCGTACCGGTCATACCGGAGAGCTTGTGGTACATACGGAAGTAGTTCTGCAGAGTGATGGTCGCGAAGGTCTGGGTCTCGGCCTCGACCTTGACGCTCTCCTTGGCCTCCACGGCCTGGTGCAGGCCGTCGCTCCAGCGGCGCCCCTCCATGATACGGCCAGTCTGCTCGTCCACGATCTTGACCTTGCCGTCAATTATGACGTAGTCAACATCCTTGGCAAACATTGCGTATGCCTTGAGCAGCTGGTTCACGGTGTGCATGCGCTCCGCCTTGAGGGAGTAGTTTGCGTAGAGTTCGTCCTTCTTTGCCTTTTTCTCTTCTGCGGGGATAGCGGGGTCCTGGTCAATCGCAGCCACTGCGTCGCCCAGGCGCGGCATAAGGAAGAATTCGGGGTCGCCCACTGCATCGGCCAGAACTTCATGGCCCTTGTCGGTGAGCTCTATGCTGCGGTTCTGCTCATCTATTACAAAGTAGAGGTCGTTGGTGATTATCCGCTGCTCGATGTCCTTCTCGGTGAAGGCGTCGCGGATAATCTTGCTCTGGATATCCTGGAGTATGACCTTTATGCCCGGTTCGCTGAGGTATTTGATCAGCGGGCCGTACTTGGGCAGACCCTTGTAAGCCTTGAGCAGCTTGATCTCGCCCTCGTCTTTGATGCGGCCCTCTGAAATGAGCTTCTTGGCCTCGTTCAGGAACTGGTTCACAATCTGGCGCTGCGCATTGTAGAGCTTCTCTACGTAGGGCTTGTATTCTATGAATGTCTGGTCGGAGGTAGAGCGCTGCACCTGACCCGAGATGATGAGGGGGGTGCGGGCGTCGTCTATGAGCACGGAGTCGACCTCATCCACAATTGCGAAGTGGTGCTTGCGCTGCACCAGGTCGTTGGGGTTTATGGCCATGTTGTCGCGCAGGTAGTCGAAGCCGAACTCGTTGTTGGTACCGAATGTAACATCTGCCTGGTATGCCCTCTGGCGGCCGTCACTGTTGGGCTCGTGCTTGTCTATGCAGTCTACCTTGAGGCCGTGGAACTGGTATAGCGGACCCATCCACTCGCAGTCACGCTTGGCCAGATAGTCGTTCACGGTGACGACGTGTACGCCTTTGCCGCCCAGGGCGTTTAGGAAGACGGGGAGGGTGGCTACCAGGGTCTTTCCTTCACCTGTCGCCATCTCGGCAATCTTGCCCTGATGCAGCACGATACCGCCTATGAGCTGCACGTTGTAATGCACCATATCCCATGTTATGGGGTTGCCGCCTGCCAGCCATGTGTTCTTCCAGATTGCGTAGTCGCCGTCTATGTTTACAAAGTCGCACTTGGTGGAGAGTTCGCGGTCAGCATCTGTAGCCTTCACGCGGATGGTGGGGTTCTCCTTGAACCGGCGGGCGGTGGACTTCATGATGGCGAATGCCTTGGGCAGCGCGTCGTCCAGCGCCTTCTCCAGCTCCACATCGATATCTTTTACCAGCTTGTCCAGCTGGGTGGCCAGATGCTCCTTCTCGCTCACGCTGATCTCTACGTCGGAGAGTTTCTCCCGTATCTCTGCGGCCTCGGCCTCCTGCGTTGCGGTGCGCGATGCTATCTGTGCCTTGAGCTTCTGGCACTCTTCGCGCAACTCGTCGTCGCCCAGGCGGTCCAGTGTGTCGTATTCAGCAAGAATCTTGTTAAGTATTGGGGTGAGCTGTTTCAGGTCCCTGTCAGCCTTGGAACCGAACAGACTCTTGAGAAAATTTGCCATAATTTTTCCGGTTAAACAAAATAAAGGTGACACATTGTCAGAATGCGCCACCTTTACCTCGGGTAAAAATAGCTATTCAGAATGTTTTTTACTCGTCCTTCACAATTGCGCCCATGGGACATACATCGGCACAAGCGCCGCACTCTGCGCACAAATCGGCATCGATGTTGTATTTATCTCCAGCAGAGATAGCGCCAACAGCGCATTCATCGATACAGGTGCCGCAAGCAGCGCAATCATCAGTAATTTTGTAAGCCATAATGTTAGTTTTATAGTTTCGTTAGATTATACAAAGAAAAGCATTTTCTCAAAAATATTGCCAATTAATAGTATATTTGTAGATAAATAATTGTTGACAGATGAAGATTAACGCAACAATTTCCCTGATAGTCCTGCTGTTTGCGATGTGTGCAGTACGCCCGCTCGCGGCACAGGAGAGTGACGTCCGCCCGGAAGAAGAGGTGGTGACATTCAATGAGAAGGTTCATGATTTCGGAGACCTGCTGGTCTCTGATAAAAGCGTCAGCTGCAAGTTCGAGTTCACCAACATCAGCAAAAAGCCGGTCGTGGTACACAATGTGGTGTCCAGCTGCGGATGTACGGTGCCCGAGTGGACCAAGGAACCGGTGCGTCCCGGTGGTAAGGGAGTAATTGAGGTAACCTATAAAAACGACCAGGGCGCCTATCCGTTCAGCAAGTCAATCACCGCATACATATCGGGCGTCAACCGGCCGGTAATTCTCCATATAAAGGGCGTGGTTTATGATAAGAAGCTTAGCCTCAAGGAGATGTACACCAACACCATAGGCGGTGTGCTGGGGACCCGCGAGAAGACCCTGCTGGTTGGCAATATGCTCCAGGGCAAGTCACGTACCGATGCCACCTCAATCGCCAACCTCTCCAAAAAGCCTATCAAGGTGGAGGTTGTGTGCGATGAGCCTGCCCTCACAATGACCGTAAGTCCCAATCCCATCCCGGCGGGCAAGAAGGCTACCCTGTCTTACACGGTGAACACCGCCCTCGGAGAGAAGAAGTGGGGCAGGAGTGAGTATATGGCATCGTTTGTCATCGACGGAAAGCCTGCACCCGAAAAGGTTAAGGTGGAGGCCACCATCGCCGACAATTTTGACAATTACACCACCGCGATGAAAGAGAAGGCCCCCGTGCCTGGCTTTGACAAGGGATATCTTGACCTGGGCGAGGTTCAGAAGGGTTCTAAAGTGGATCACACCATCGTGGTGAAGAACACCGGCAAGACCCCCCTGATTATTTACAAGGCAGATTCTGACGACAGGCGTGCCGAAATCGTTACCAAGACCCCGGTGAAGATTGCTGCGGGCAAGAGTGGCGAGATAAAGATAAAATACGACACCTCTACCCAGACGGGCGAATTTGTGAGCATAGTGACCCTTACCACCAACTCTCCGCTCAGGCCGCGTCTGGATTTCTTCATCAATGGATGGATTAAGTAATGGATAAGCAAGGCGACTTTTTTGACGATTATAAAAACGATGATTCTGCCCTCAAGGTAAACGACGGCATAAAGCAGCCGCCGGTGATAAACCCGTATCTTGCTAACCGCCCCCTGCGCCGGCCCCGCATCAAGAGCGTCGACGAGTATATGGCGGGCATAGAGGCGGGGGATACCACTATCCTGAGCCAGGCCATAACCCTGGTGGAGAGCCTCTCCCCTGAGCATCGCAAGGTGGCCGGTGAGATAATTGCCCGCTGCCAGAGGCTTGCAGCCGACCGCAGGACAATGCGCATTGGCATAACGGGCGTTCCCGGCGTAGGGAAGAGCACCTTTATAGAGGCTTTTGGCAGCCATATTACCGCCCGTGGACATAAGCTCGCCGTGCTGGCCATAGACCCCTCCAGCGAGCGCACCAAAGGTTCCATCCTGGGCGACAAAACCCGTATGGAGACACTGGTACGCGACCCCAAGGTGTTTATCCGCCCCAGCCCCAGCGCGGGTTCTCTGGGAGGTGTTGCCCGCCGCACTCGGGAGACCATACTGCTGTGCGAGGCTGCCGGCTACGACGTGATATTCATTGAGACGGTAGGTGTCGGGCAGAGTGAGACCGCTGTCCACTCCATGAGCGACTTTTTCCTGCTGCTGATGCTCTCCGGCGCGGGAGATGAACTGCAGGGCATCAAGCGCGGCATCATGGAGATGTCAGACCTGATAGCCATCACCAAGGCCGACGGCAACAATGTGGAGAAGGCCAAGGTAGCCCGCTCGCTTTATGCCAGCGCGCTGCATCTTTTCCCGCCGACAGAATCGGGATGGGTCCCCACCGCGGTGACCTCTTCTGCCGTTACCAAAGAGGGGCTGGATGACATAATGAAGAAGCTGGAGGAGTATTTTGAACTTGTAACCGGCAACGGATTCTATCTGAAGCGCCGCCGCGAGCAGGCCCGCTACTGGATGTACGAGAGCATAAACGAGTCTCTCAAGGATATGTTCTATGAGAGCGATACAATAGGCCGTCTGCTTCCCGACTACGAGCAGGCGGTGCTTGAGGGCAAGCTCGACTCCTTTGCTGCGGCAGAAGAACTGATAGAGAAATACAATAGTTAATTTATGGAGTTGATACTGGATGCGCTGCTGAGCGCCGTGCAGATTACCGGTCTGGTTATCATCATGATGATGCTGATCGAGTGGATCAATGTGACTTCCGGCGGTCAGATGGGGGCGCATCTGGGGCGTTCGCGCTTCGGACAGGTGCTGTTGGGTGGTTTCCTGGGGGTGATTCCCGGCTGTATGGGTGGATTTGCGGTAGTGTCGCTCTACTCTCACGGCATGATATCTTTCGGCTCCCTGATTGCGATGCTGATAGCTTCTTCTGGCGACGAAGCCTTCCTGATGCTGGCAATGTTCCCCGGCAAGGCCATACTCCTCTTTGTGGCACTGCTTGTGATTGGAATCGCTGCAGGCTTGATTGTGGATATGCTTTCTGCCCACAAGGCGCCTCACACCCACTGTGACGAGCATTTTGAGGTGCATGGGGGGGATAATCACGGCATCGGCGCCAGCTGGAATAACCTCAAGAGGGCGTCCTGGCAGAGAATAGTCCTGATGATTGGCATAGGTGCATTCATCGCCGCGCTGGCGCTGGGGATGCTGGAGCATGACCACGAACCCTCGGCTGCAGGGCACTTCAATGTCTTTGATGAATATTGGGTCAACCTGCTGTTTGCCGTATGCTCCCTTTTTGCCCTCTGGGCGGCTGCGTTCGGTAGCGACCATTTCGTACACGACCATCTCTGGAACCATGTGGTAAAGAAGCACCTGCTGCGCATCTTTCTCTGGAGTTTTGGAGCGCTGCTGCTGATAGAGGCAGGTATGCACTACTTTGACCTGGAACAAATAGTGAAGGGCAATATCCCCATACTGATACTGCTGGCGGTGCTCATTGGCCTGATTCCGGAGTCGGGACCGCACCTGATATTCGTGACTATGTTTGCCGGAGGATTGATACCTTTTTCCGTGCTGCTGGCAAGCAGCATTTCCCAGGACGGACACGCCAGCCTCCCTTTGCTGGCAGAGACCAAGGCGGGTTTTCTCAAGGCAAAAATAATCAACGCCGCTGTGGCTGCGGCGTTGGGTTATGCTTTATTCCTCTTTGGATTGTAAGGCGTCTTAAAACCTCTCTTTGATATTATAAACATTCCTGCCGGCAGAATTGCGCGATATAAGCTCCGCAATGAAGCCTGTGAGGAACACCATCACACCAATCAAAAGGCACACTATTGCGGCGTAGAACAGCGGCTGGTCGGTTACCTGGCGGAAGGCGAGGCCGTGGCTCTGGCGTATGAGTTTTTCCACAATGAGCCATACGGAACATATAAATCCGGCCAGGAACATAAGCGTGCCGACAACCCCGAACAGGTGCATGGGCTTGCGGCCGAATTTCTGGAGGAAAGATATCGTCATCAGGTCCAGGAATCCGTTCATGAACCGCTCCATCCCGAATTTGCTGGAACCGTATTTGCGGGGCTGGTGCTTCACCACCTTCTCGCCGATCTTTTCGTATCCGGCGTTCTTTGCCAGATATGGTATGAAGCGGTGCATCTCGCCATATACCTCAATGCTCTTGACTACCTCCGAACGGTAGGCTTTGAGGCCGCAGTTCATATCGTGAAGCTTGATGCCGGTCACCTTGCGGGCGGCCCAGTTGTATATCTTGGAGGGGATGTTCTTGGTGAACTTGTTGTCGTAACGCTTCTTTTTCCAGCCGGAGACCAGGTCGTAGTCCTCTTCCCGGATCAAACGTATCATCTCCGGAATCTCGGCGGGGTCGTCCTGCAGGTCGGCGTCCATCGTTATCACAATGTCGCCCTGCGCAGCCTCGAACCCACAGTAGAGGGCGGCAGACTTGCCGTAGTTGCGGCGGAAGCGGATGCCGTGCACCCGGCTGCACTCATTTTTGAGAGATAGGATCTTTTCCCAGGAGCCGTCGGTACTGCCGTCGTCCACCATGATAATCTCATAATCGCATCCGGTACCATCCATGGTGGCATTGATGCGGGAGATGAGTTCGGACAGCGACTCCTCCTCGTTGAAAAGGGATATGACTATAGAGAGGTCCATCGCTTATGCGAGTTCGTCCTCTTCCTGTTTGCCCTCGTCGCCAAAGATGTCCTTCTTGCGGGTGGAAGAGTTGGCGATTGCGGCCACGATAAGCCCAAAGATAAAGTCCTTGATAAAGGTAGAGAAGAAGGCTATGCGGGGGTAGTGGTCCATCATCCGCTCCATTATGCCCTGGCCTTCTGCCGGCATCATGCTCAGTGACTGGGTCATGGCTTCATCGATCTGATCCATAAGGCTTGGGAACAGCCATGCAATGGCGGCAGCATCGTAGAACGCACATACCAGGGAGGAGAGCAGCACCGTGCAAAGGGCAAAACCCATGGGATTCTCTCCGGTGGTGGCGGCATATTGCTTCATAAAGCTCACCAGCAGCCATATAGAAGCCACTGTGCGCACCAGAAAGGCCAGCAGGCTTACAATGGCATTGCCGGGGAAGAAGTAGGTAATTGTGTTGCAGACAATAGTTATCAGCGCCAGCAGCAATCCTTTCACTGCAGCCTGGCTCCATTTGTATCCTTTGCCAAATTCGCTCATAGTGTTTCCTGTTTGAGATTTACGCAAATGTAATAATTTGTTTTAACTTTGCACGATTATTAGTGGAATAACAAATAAACACAGATATGATTAAAATTACTTTTCCCGACGGTGCCGTTAAGGAATACAACCAGGGCATTACCGCTTATGAGATTGCGCAGGGCATAAGTCCGCGTCTCGCAGCCGATGTCATTGTGGCAACCGTGAACGGCGAAATATATGACCTTGACCGCCCCATCAACTCCGATGCGGAGCTCAAACTGCACAAGTGGGAGGACAAGGAGGCCAAGAAAGCCTTCTGGCACTCCTCCAGCCACCTTATGGCGGAGGCTCTGGAGGCGCTCTATCCCGGAATCAAGTTCGGTATCGGTCCGGCAATCGACAACGGTTTCTATTATGACGTGGACCTTGGCGACACCACCATCTCCGATGAAGACCTGCCAAAGATTGAGGCAAAGATGATGGAGCTGGCCCGTAATAAAGAGAGTTTTGTACGTACCGACGTCCCCAAGGCAGAGGCTCTTGCAAAATTCACCGCAAAGGGCGACCAGTACAAATGTGAACTGATAGACGGCCTGGAAGACGGCACGATATCGTTCTATACCAACGGTAATTTCACCGACCTGTGCCGCGGCCCGCACCTTCGAGACACCTCAATGATCAAGGCCATCAAGCTTCTGAGCATCGCAGGTGCCTACTGGCGTGGCGACGAACACAATAAGATGCTGACCCGCATCTATGGTATCACCTTCCCCAAGAAGAGCATGCTGGATGAATATCTTGTGATGCTCGAGGAGGCCAAGAAGCGTGACCACCGCAAACTGGGGCGCGAGATGGAGCTGTTTACCTTCTCCAACCGTGTCGGGCAGGGTCTGCCGCTCTGGCTCCCCAAGGGCGCCGATTTGCGCGGCCGTCTGCAGGCGTTCCTCCAGAAGGTCCAGAAGAGATACGGCTACCTGCCCGTCATCACCCCGCACATCGGCAGCAAAGACCTGTACGTTACCAGCGGTCACTGGGCACATTACGGCGCCGACAGCTTCCGCCCCATAACCACCCCGCAGGAGGGCGAGGAGTATCTGCTCAAGCCTATGAACTGCCCTCACCACTGCGAGATTTACCGCAGCAAGCCCCGCTCTTACAAGGACCTGCCGCTCCGATTTGCAGAGTTCGGAACGGTTTACCGTTATGAGCAGAGCGGTGAGCTGCACGGACTGACCCGTGTACGTGGTTTCACACAGGATGACGCCCACCTTTTCTGCCGTCCCGACCAGATCAAGGAGGAGTTCTGCAAGGTCATCGACATTATATTATATGTGTTCAAGACCCTCAACTTCACCGAATTCACCGCACAGGTATCGCTGCGCGACCCCGATAACAAGACCAAATACATCGGCAGCGACGAGAACTGGGCAAAGGCGGAGCAGGCTATCATAGAGGCTGCTGCAGAGAAGAATCTCCCCACTGTTGTGGAGTTGGGAGAGGCTGCATTCTACGGCCCGAAGCTCGACTTCATGGTGAAGGACGCCCTTGGCCGCAGCTGGCAGCTGGGCACCATCCAGGTCGACTACAATCTGCCCGAGAGGTTTGAACTTGAATATGTGGACAGCAACAATGCCAAGGCCCGTCCGGTGATGATTCACCGTGCACCTTTCGGCTCTCTGGAGCGCTTTGTGGCTGTGCTGCTCGAGCACACCGGCGGTAAGTTCCCGCTCTGGCTCGCGCCCGACCAGGTGGCTATTCTCCCGCTGAGTGAGAAATACAACGATTTTGCAAAAAAAGTTTGCGAATTACTTGAAAATTACGAAATTCGCGCCCTAATCGACAACCGTAACGAGACGATTGGCAAGAAGATACGCGAAAATGAACTCAAGCATATACCGTTCATTCTCGTGGTCGGAGAGAAAGAGGAGGCGTCCGGCAGCGTGGCTGTACGCAAGCAGGGAGGCGAGAATCTTGGCGTGATGTCGATTGAAGATTTTGCAAAATACATAAGCAACGCAGTAAAAGAAGAACTTAATTAGGAGGACACAACTATAGCAAACTCAAATTACCGCCCGCCCAAGCCGAAACCGGCTCCGCGGAAGCCCCAGCAGGGTCGCCAGCAAAGAGACGATGACGACCATCGGGTAAATGAGCAAATTACTGCGTCGCAAGTGAGATTAGTGGGGGAGAATATCCCTGAGCAGGGGGTTTATCCCCTGTCAAAGGCCCTCGCGATGGCTGCCGAGCAGGAGCTCGATCTGGTGGAGATAGCTCCCACGGCGACTCCGCCCGTCTGCAAGATAATTGACTATCAGAAGTTCAAGTATCAGCAGCGCAAAAAGCTCAAAGAGCAGAAGGCTAACGCCTCCAAGGTGGTCATCAAGGAGATCCGCTTCGGCCCGCAGACCGACGAGCACGACTATGCATTCAAGCTCAAGCACGCCCAGAGCTTCTTGCAGGAGGGATGCAAAGTGAAGGCATACGTCTTCTTCCGCGGCCGTTCGATACTCTTCTCCGAGCAGGGTGAGAAGTTGTTGCTCAGGTTTGCAGTAGAGCTGGAGGAGTACGGAAAGGCAGAGCAGATGCCCAAGCTTGAGGGCAAGCGGATGATAATGATGATTGCCCCCGTTAAGAAGAAATAGAGTTTAATGAACATTTAAAATAGATTAGAAATGCCTAAAATGAAAACCAATTCCGGTTCAAAGAAGCGTTTCACGCTCACCGGATCGGGTAAGATCAAGAGAAGACACGCTTATCACAGCCACATTCTCACCAAGAAGACCAAAAAGCAGAAACGTAACCTCGATCACTTCGCAATCGTTGACTCTGTTGATGTGAAGAGAATCAAAGAGTTGTTGGTCAAGTAAACATTTATTAACCGAAAGTTCAGCTTGTAAAGTCCCCTGCAAGGGGCGCTGACTGTCAAAAATCATTAAATTATGCCAAGATCGGTAAATTCAGTAGCTTCAAGAGCTCGCCGCAAGAAAGTCTTGAAAGAGACCCGCGGTAATTTCCTCTCCAGGAAAAACGTCTGGACGGTTGCCAAGAACACCTATGAGAAAGGTTTAACCTATGCATACAGCGGCCGCAAAGGTAAGAAGCGTACCTTCCGCGCACTGTGGATTGCACGTATCAACGCTGCTGCCCGTCAGCACGGTATGACCTACTCCCAGTTCATGGGTGCTGTCCATGCTCAGAATGTAGGACTCAACCGCAAGGTCCTCGCTGACCTCGCGATGAATAATCCCGCAGCATTCGAGGCAATAATCAACTCTGTCAAATAAGTTTTGACTCTCAAAAACTTCATCCGCAACAAGTGGGTCAAGTTCGCCTTCTGGGGCATCCTGTACTGCCTTTGGGTAATATGGTTGCACAGTTTCTGGTGGTTACTTGGCCTTATTGTTGTTTTTGATATGTGCGTCACCAAGAAGGTCAACTGGACCTTCTGGAAACCGAGGTACAAGGAGGGTGAGAAGCCAAACCTGCTGCTTGACTGGCTGGATGCCATCATCTTTGCAGTGATTGTGGTCACCTTCATCAATATCTTCTTCTTCCAGTCGTTCAAGATACCTTCTTCCTCCATGGAGAACACCCTGATGACGGGTGACTATCTTTTCGTGGACAAGATGCGCTATGGCCCCCGTATCCCTGAGACTCCGCTCACTATACCGTTCACGCACAACACCTGGCTGAACGGCAAGCAGTCCTATTCAGAGGCCGTCAAATGGCCTTATCGCAGGCTGAAGCCACTGGGGCGCGGAATCCGGCGCGGCGACTGCGTGGTGTTCAACTTCCCACACGGTGACACAATCCTGGCGCGGGTACCGGCAGAGGACTACTACGCACACGTACGTATCAACGGCCGCGAATATACGCAGCAGGTCTTCGGGCCGGTTATAACGCGTCCTGCCGACAAGACCGACCACTATGTGAAGCGCCTGGTGGGTATGCCGGGGGATACTCTCACAATTGAGGGCGGCCTGGTGTACATAGACGGTGAACAGCAGAAGGTTTATGACGGTATCCAGCTCACTTACAAGGTGATTACCAATGGAACCCCCATCAGCCGCGTGGCTCTGGAAAAACTCGGGGTGGACCGCAACCAGATCCACTACGACCCCCAGCTGCCGGGCTATCACAACCTTACCCTCACAGCGGCAGCGCACAAGGTGGTGGCCAAGATGTCTAACGTTGTGGGCGCCACTGTCAACCTGGAGAACTATCCGGGCGATTATCTCGATTCTTACAAGATGATCTTTCCCTATGATGACCGTGGTTTCACCCGTGACAACTACGGCCCGATTTGGATTCCGGCCAAAGGGGCGACAGTTGCCCTTACCAAAGACAACATAGCGTTCTATCGCCGTATCATTGAAGTTTACGAGCATAACAATTTTGAAGAGAAGGGCGGCAAGTTCTATATCGACGGTGAAGAGATAACAGAATACACATTCAAGCAGGATTATTTCTTCATGATGGGTGACAACCGTCATAACTCGCTGGATTCCCGCTACTGGGGCTTTGTTCCGGAAGATCATATAGTGGGTACGCCGGCGTTTATATGGCTCTCAATGGAGCCCGGCGGCAAGGTGAGATGGCGTCGTATAGGCAAGTTTGTGCTGAATTCATAAAAAATTTGGTTTTTTGATTAAAAATCAAGATATTTGCAGCCCTTAAAAAGCAGAAAAAATAAAAAATAGCATATTATGTCACGAGTTTGTCAGGTTACAGGTAAGAAGAGGATGATTGGAAACAATGTTTCCCACTCCCGCAGACGCACTAAACGCGAGTTTGCTCCCAACCTCAAAACCAAGAAGTTCTGGTCTGAGGAAGAGGGCAGGTTTATCACTTTGAAGGTCTCTTGCAACGGTATGAAGACCATCTATAAGAACGGCCTTGCCGAGACTCTTAAGCGCGCTGAGGCTAAAGGTTTAATTAAAATCGTTTAACAATTACAGCTATGGCAGGAAAGAAAGGTAATAGAGTTCAGGTGATTCTCGAGTGCACCGAGCAGAAGGCCAGCGGCGTTCCGGGTATGTCCCGCTACATCACTACCAAGAACAAAAAGAATACTCCCGACAAGTTGGAGCGCATGAAATACAACCCGTATCTGCGCAAGATGACTCTTCACAAGGAGATTAAATAGTAACATTATAAATATCGCAATACTATGGCAAAGAAAGCGGTCGCAACATTCGGCGGTGACAGGAAAGACCAGAAAAGCGTTGTTAAATGCATCCGTATGGACAAGAATGGTCGTACTGGCTCTTACACTTTCAAAGAGGAGCTCGTACCCACCGATAAGGTTAAAGAATTTTTCGCCAAAACTCAGAACTAATTTTTGAGCCAGGCATAAGGTATACCGATGTAAGACGGAGCCGCTGGCTTCGTCTTTATTGTTTTAAGATATGGCGACATTTCTCTGGAACGATATAGTGTTTGGCCCGATACACAGCCGTCGGGTGGGACGTTCACTGGGTATTAACCTGTTGCCGCGCGAGGCCAAGGTATGCACTTTTGACTGCGTATATTGCGAATGCGGAGGCCTGAAGCGTGGCGCATCGGGACATCGTTTGCCGACCCTGGATGAGGTTCGCGAAGCAATTCAGGGGAGATTCTCTGAGCTGGCATCAGCCGGGCAGGGGATAGATTCCATATCTTTCACCGGCAACGGCGAACCCACGCTCCATCCCGATTTCCCTGCAATTATAGATATTACGCTCGCAGCCCGCGACCGTTGGTTCCCGCAGGCAGTGGTGAGCGTGTTCTCAAACGCCACCCGTCTGGACCGTCCGGAAATTGTTGCGGCGCTGATGAGGGTGGATAACCCGATCCTCAAGATAGACTGCGCTACGGACGATCTGGCGGCGGTAATGAACCGCCCCCGCAAGGGTTACTCTGTCGCCAGAACGGTAGAGTTGATGAAGGCTTTCAAAGGAGATTTTATTCTGCAGACCATGCTGGTGAAGGGGCCGGTGGTGGACAACACGACGCCGGAGGCACTCGATGCCTGGCGCAATGTAGTGCGCGAACTGCACCCCCGCGAGGTGATGCTCTACAGCGTGGAACGCGACACCCCGGTGGCCGGGATAGAGCGGGTGGATGCCGACACCCTTGCCCAGGCGGCTGCGCCTTTGGTGGCAGAGGGATTTAGTATTCAAATAAACGCCTGAAACGCCAGTTTTTTTGTACTTTTACAACCTTAATCGAAATAATTTCTCAGATGGGTTTTTTCTTTAAGAAGCGCAATTCGGACTCCGGGACTGCCCAAGAAGACAAAGCGGCCCTCGAGGCTGGCCTTGGAAAGACCAAGCAGTCGCTGCTGAGCCGCCTGCAGTATGCCGTGATGGGCAAAAGCGTGGTGGATGACGATGTGCTTGATTCCATTGAGGAGGCGCTGATTGCCTCCGATGTAGGGGTGGATACCACCGTGAAGATTATCGAGCGTCTGGAAGAGCGAGTAAAGCGTGACAAATACCTCAATACCGCCGATCTCAACCGCATCCTTTGCGAAGAGATAGAGGCGCTTATTGCGGGCGATGCCGTGGAGCAGGAGCCCTTTGACTTCAGCAAAAAACCTTACGTGATAATGGTTGTGGGTGTGAACGGTGTGGGCAAGACCACCACTATCGGCAAGCTTGCCGCGCAGTTAAAGGCAGAGGGGAAAAAGGTCGTGCTTGGTGCCGCCGATACTTTCCGGGCCGCCGCCGTGGATCAGCTGGTTATCTGGGCGGAGCGTGCCGGGGTGGATATCATCAAGCAGGAGATGGGGAGCGACCCCGCCTCTGTGGCATACGACAGTGTGAAATCGGCTGTGGCCAAAGGGGCCGACGTGGTAATTATTGATACTGCCGGACGCCTTCACAACAAGGTCAACCTGATGAACGAGCTCACCAAGATACGCAACGTTATGCGCAAGGTGGTGCCCGATGCACCGCACGAGGTACTGCTGGTGATTGACGGCTCCACCGGCCAGAACGGTTTTATGCAAGCCAGGGAGTTCACCCGCGCCACCGATGTCACTGCGCTGGCTGTCACAAAGCTTGACGGTAGCGCCAAAGGCGGTGTGGTTATCGGTATCAGCGACCAGTTCAAAATCCCCGTCAAGTTTATCGGTGTCGGGGAGAGGATAGAGGACCTTCGCCTCTTTAACAAGAAGGATTATGTAGAATCATTGTTTAAATAGTATACAGAGATGACAGTTTCGTATAATTGGCTTAAAGATTATCTTAAGTTTGACCTTACCCCGGAAAAAGTGGCCGAGGTGTTGACTTTCACCGGTTTGGAGGTGGAGCACGTAGAGACCGTAGAGCAGATTCCCGGAGGTCTGGCAGGTGTTGTGGTGGCCGAGGTGCTGGAGTGTGTGGCACATCCGGACAGCGACCATCTGCACATAACCAAGCTTAATATCGGGCAGGCCGAGCCGCTCCAGGTTGTTTGCGGCGCTCCCAATGTGGCTGCAGGGCAGAAGGTTATGCTGGCTACCGTCGGTACCAAGCTGGTGGACATCCACGGTGAAGAACTCAAACTCAAGAAATCCAAGATCCGCGGTGTGGAGAGCCTGGGCATGATTTGCGCGCAGGACGAGCTTGGCATCGGAGAAGACCACTCCGGCATCATGGTCCTCGAGCCCGATGCTGTTCCCGGCACCCCGGCCAAGGACTATCTGAAGCTCTCTTGCGACACTGTTTATGAAATAGGCCTGACCCCCAACCGCATAGACGGTGCTTCTCACATCGGCGTGGCGCGCGACCTCTATGCATGGTGCCGCCTGAACGGCGTGCCGGTAGAGTGGACCCTGCCGCAGCCCTCAATCGAACTTAAGGGTGAGGGCAAAGCCATTCCGGTTGAGGTTATCGCTCCGGAGGATGCCCCCCGCTACATCGGCATCACCTTCAAGAACGTGAAGGTCGGCCCCTCTCCGGAGTGGCTCCGTGACCGCTTGAATTCTGTGGGACAGCGTCCCATCAACAATATCGTGGATATCACCAACTTTATCTTGAACGAATACTGCCAGCCGCTGCACTGCTTCGACTTGAACCAGATAGAGGGCGGCAAGGTAATAGTGCGCCGTGCGGCTGAGGGCGAGAAGATGGTTACTCTTGACGGCGTGGAGCGCACCCTGACCGACCGCGACCTGGTTATTGCCAACACCCGCGAGCCTATGTGCATTGCCGGCGTGTTTGGCGGTGAGAAGTCGGGCGTTACCGAGGCGACTACAGATGTTTTCCTGGAGATTGCTTACTTCAACCCCGTCACTATCCGCAAGACCAGCAAGCGTCTGGGCCTCAAGACCGATGCATCGTTCCGCTATGAGCGCGGCATAGACCCCACCAACACCATGAATGTGGCGCGCCGTGCCGCACAACTGATTTGCGAGCTCTCCGGCGCACAGATAGTGGGCGAGCCGCAGGAGTTCCGTGCCGGTGAATTCCGCCTGGCTGAGGTCGATCTGGACTATGCCCGCATGTTCTCGCTCATGGGCAAGAATATCGGCGTGCAGACCGTAAAGGATATCCTGTCGTACCTGGATTATAAGATTCTCTCAGAGAGCGAAAGCGGTTGCCGTGTGGCTGTGCCTGCATATTATGTTGATGTTACCCGCGAGTGCGACGTTGTGGAAGAGGTGCTCCGCATCTATGGTTACAACAATATCGAGCTCCCCGGTGGCATGAAGGCGAGCATACAGCCCACTCCGAGCCCCGACCCCGAGCTGGTCCGCAAGCAGGTCAGCGATCTCCTCACCAACCGCGGGTTCTATGAGATAATGAACAACTCACTCACCCGCAGCGCATACTACGACAAGCTCGAGACCTTCCCGGCTGCAAATTGCGTCCGTCTGCTCAACCCGCTCAGTTCCGATCTGGACTGCATGCGCCAGAGCCTGATCCCCGCAGGGCTGGAGACCGTCTCTTATAATATCAAGCACCAGAACAACTCCCTCAGGCTGTATGAGATAGGCAATGTGTACAGCTACAGTGCAGATGCAGAGGATCAGTTGAGCGCAGCAAATCTTAAGAACTATCATGAGGAGCTGATGCTCTCCATGATAATCACCGGACCCGCCACTAAGGTGTGGAACAACGAGATCGGGGCTGGTTCTTACTTTGAGCTCAAGGGTTATCTGGAGCTGCTGGTCCGCCGTTATGGCATGACTCTTTACGATATGGAGTGCGCTCCCGCACCGTCCGATATCTTTAACGAAGGGCTCACTTATTCGCTGCAGGGCAAACAGTTCGCCACTATCGGTACAGTATCAAAACAGTTGCTCAAGATGTTCGACATCAAGCAGCCGGTATTCGTGGCAGAGGTTTCTTTCAAGACTCTGATGCAGGTGATCCGCCGCAACAAGGTTAAATATCACGAGTTGCCCAAGTATCCGGAAGTCAAGCGCGACCTTGCGCTGCTGCTGGACGAGAAGGTATCGTTTGCCGATCTCCGCCGCGAGGCAGTGCGTGCAGAGAAAGCGCTGCTAAAGAGCGTGACGCTGTTTGACGTATATCGCGGAATAAAGATCCCCGAGGGCAAGAAGCAGTATGCGCTCAGCTTTGTGCTTCAGAATCCGGAGCAGACACTTACCGACGAGGCTGTGGAGCGGATTATGGATAAACTCCTCAAGACCTTCGAAAGCAAGTTCGGCGCTATTTTGAGGTAAGGCGTCTTGCCAGAAGCGCAATCAACAGAAGCAGAAACATAAAACTGCATAAACGACCTGTTACATCGCCATATTCGGTGTAACAGGTTTTTTTATCGTTGAGGTTTACGGTATTGCGGATGGCTACCGGCTCCCACCATCCGGTGCGCTGAATCACGTCGCCGCGCTGGTTTATGAAGCCGGAGATGCCGGTATTGGCCACATGCACCACGTCCCGCCGCGTCTCGATGGCGCGCAGTTTTGCAAAGCGGAAATGCTGCCGATAACCGGGAGTGTCGCCCCACCATCCGTCGTTGGTTATCACGGCGGTGAATTGCGCCCCGTAATTGGCCGTGCGGCGGTAATACTCTCCGTATATGGATTCGTAGCAAATCATTACGCCCACATCGGTCCCCTCTTTGCTGGTGAGGTTATTTACGTCGTCGCTCACGCCGTAGCTGCTCATGGAGCCGCCAAATAGCTCGAATACTTTCCCCAGAAAGCCCAGATAGCGCTGGTAGGGGATAATCTCCACCGCCGGCACAAGTTTGGATTTGTGGTAGTAGTTGCGCATCCCGGTGGTGTCTATCATCATGGCGGTGTTGTATGAGCAATACCATTTATCGCCGATGGGATGTGCATTGTATGGTGCAACCGCTTTGGTCGGGAATATCCGGTATGTGATGGCGCCAAGGATGAAGTTGGTCTGCGGATAGTCCTGCAGCAGGCGCTGGATGCCCGCGTAGGTTACATTGGTCTCTGGCTTATCCAGATCGTATTGGAATGTGTAGGTTTCCGGGGTTATCACAAAATCGGTGCTGTCCGTGATAACGCCGCGTACAAGGGCAAGCATCTTCTCGTCCTGAATCTCCTGGCGCAATCCGCCGTGCTTCTCTGTGTATGCGTCGATGTTGGGCTGAACGGCAACCACCTCCAAAGGGTTGTCTGTCTCATGGTAGTTGTTGTAGATGCATATAGATACAGCGGGCGGCGCGATAAGCAGGAGTGAGGTTATCACAGCCAGTGCCACCTTACCGCGGGTATCATACTTGGTTTTGCTTTTGATGCGCAGCGCTTTGACGGTATCGTAAATAAAGATATTGCTGAGCCATATCCATAGGCTGCCGCCCAGAAAGCCGGTATACTCGTACCATTGTGCCAGCATGGGGCTGGTGGCCAGGCTGTTCCCCAGGATGAGCCATGGCCAGGAGATCTCTACATTCTGGTAAACCCGTTCCCATGCTATCCACATGGTGATCAGGAACAGGTAACTCATCCCACCTTTGAAGTACTTCTTGCTGTAGATGAAGGCTCTGAAAATCACCCACATCTGAAGTGCGTTCAGTGTGATGGCGAAAAAGGCCCCTGGAACCGATATCCAGTTGATCCAGAAGGTGGTGGCAAGGTTGAAGAGTATAAAAGCCAGATACAACAGCCAGCCTTTGTGCTTTACCTCACCCGCTCCGCAAAGATCGGCGAATTTAAGCAGTGGAATAAACGCAAACAGCGCCACCCAGCCGCAGTGGGGAACTAAGAACGGAACCGATGCGAGTGCTGTGAACAACAGCACGCAGAGCCAGATTTTACCTTTCATATTTCAAATGTAGCGAGTTTTCAAAATTTTTTACAAACTTTGCGCCCGAAATCGTATCAATGGGGATGTTTTGGTTTTGACAGCAATCGATTTCTTCAGGTAAGCACGTCGAGAGTCGTGGCCCCTCTCGTAAATCTCAGACCTCACGCCATAACTGGCACAAACAACTATGCTCTCGCTGCGTAATTAGGCCAAGCCTAATACCTTAATCTCCCCGTCAAGGACGGGCAGACGAGCGTTCCGCCGGATTTTTGTGGAAGTTCGGTCCGGGATTCGGAACGAGGCAGAACAATTCCTGCTCGCACCTACTACTTCTGTCGGTGCGCTAAGATTCAGAGGCTAAGGGAGCGTTAGCCCGCCGCCCGGCGGATTCTCCCCGACAATCAAAGGGTGGATAAGCGTGTAGAAAGCTTGCGGGGACGTTGTTTGGACGGCGGTTCGAGTCCGCCCATCTCCACAAGAAAAGCCGGCTAT